>JAJDEE010000372.1 GCA_029259975.1 Planctomycetota bacterium | reverse complement strand
CTGCTAGCAGCAAACTGGGAAGAGCTTCTTCCGTTGACCCCGTCAGCCTAGATTGTTACATTTTGTCCGCCTTTTTCCAGGTCGTTACCAGGAGTGCTGTCATGTCTCTCGCTACTCAAACGGTTGCTGCTCCGCCTTCTTACGGCAGTCTGCCATCGCGGATGAAGGTGCTCTATATTACGACCTTGCACCGTACAGGCGGATGGTTGACCGAGGCGTTTGCGGCGGACAGTGCAACCCAGATAGTGCTTGAAGAGGTCGTCGGCGTCACTGCAGGATTGTCGCGGCTGCGAGACGAAGTATTTGATGCCGTGCTGGTGAGTCACGAACCTGGTGTACTCGACGCCCTCGATCTGCTCGAAGGTCTGCGCGCCGGCGGCAACGAGGAGCCGATGATTTTGCTCGGCTCGCTACCAGCGCAGGAGATCGACGCTCTCTGCTACGAAGTCGGAGCTGACGACTATTGTTGTGTTGCCGAGACGACCGTGCGCGGGCTGCTGTGGAAATTTTCCCGCGCAATCGAGCGAAGCCAACTCGTACGCGAGAATCGTCGCCTCGTGCAGGCTGAACGGCAGCGGTTGCAACAAGAGCATTTGGAAGCCGAGCGATTGCTTGATCAACAACGGGCGATGATTGCCGACCTGGAAGTCATCGATAGCGGCACCGTGAAGAATCAAGCCGAAGACGAGGGAGCTTGTCCCGAAGAGACTCTTGAAGGATGCCATGCCAAGACGGCAACTGCCGGGGCGATCGCGCCGCTTGAATTGCCCGAAGCCCTGGTTTCGCACTATCGCGAACTGCTACGAACCTACGTTATCATGGGCGCCGGAAACCTGAGTGACGAAATGTTGGAGTTGGCCGAGTTGCTTGCCAACTCGAACCTCTCAGCCCAACGGGCGATGCAATTGCATGTGCAGGTACTGGAGGAGCTGGTTCAAGGACTGGGTAATCGGAGTGCTCGGCATGTGATGAGTCGGGCCGACCTGTTGGTACTGGAAGTGATGGGACATCTGGCCGACGGCTATCGGCAGCGCTACTACAATCACTATCATCCGCCGCGACAGTTGGAGCTGCCGGGGTTTGGGGCGGCAGCCTAAAAAAGCGGCATTCTTTTTCTCGCAACCAGCGCCTAGCCTCTGGCAACGAACGCTCTTTTACGGGTTTACGCTGGAAACGAGTTGACTCACAATAGCTGCTATGAATGACCAAACGACGACTGTCCAGCAGCTCCGTACACTCGTAGACGACTTTGTCGACGAGCGCGACTGGCAGCAATTTCACTCACCGAAAAACATCTCGATGGCTTTGGCTGTAGAAGCGTCGGAGCTAATGGAACATTTTCAGTGGATCACGATCGACGCGTCAAGAGAGCTGGCCAACGATCCAGAGAAACTCGCTGCAGTTGGCGAAGAATTGGCAGACGTGCTGAGCTACAGCCTCGCGATGGCCAACTCGCTGGGCATCGACTTGGCTACGACGATCGAGGCGAAGATGGTGAAGAACGCCAAGAAGTATCCTGCCGAGGAGTTTCGTGGCAGGTTTGGCGTGATCGATGAAAACCATTGAGCCGGGCGCGACAGTCGCTGTGATAGGTGCCAGCGCCCGTGCGGCGGCGTTTTCGTTGCTCCGAGCCGGTCGAAAAGTCGTCACGGCCGATTTGTTTGCTGATGCTGATCTGTCGCGGCAGTGTCCGACCACTCGTGTTTTTTCGTACCCCGAGGGTTTTGCTACTTGGCTGGCCGAAACCGAATGCGACGGTTGGCTCTACACGGGCGCGCTTGAAAACCACGCCGCATTGGTCGATCGCTTGTCAGCTGCGCAAACATTGTTGGGACACAGAGGCGATGTACTGCGTCGTATGCGTGATCCGCTCGAGTTGCAAGCAGCGTTCTCGTCTGTCGGTTTGCATTTTCCAGAAACAATAGCCGCTGCTGCAAAACAACCTGATAGCAACGCGTGGCTCGGCAAAAACTATAACGGCAGCGGTGGCAGTGGTGTAATGACTGGCGATGCTACCTATTTTCAGCGGCGTGTCGAGGGGGTTTCGTTGTCGGCGGTCTACCGCGGCGATCAACTGCTTGGCGTGACGCGGCAATTAGTAGGCGAAGCCTGGGCCGGTGCTAGCGAGTTTCAATACTGCGGCTCTATTGCCCCTTGGCCACTGCCGGCGAATGCTCAGCAGCAACTGCTGCGTTTAGGCAAATTGCTTTACACTGAGTTTGGCCTGACCGACCTCTACGGCGTCGATCTCATTCTCGATGGCGAGCGGCTTTGGACGATCGAAGTCAATCCTCGCTACACCGCCGCCGTTGAAATCGTTGAGCAGGCATATGGAATTTCGGCTTTTCAACCGACAAAAAGCCATTTTGCAAACGCCAGCGTCGGCAAGGTCGTGTTGTTTGCCAAGGCCTCGCTCGTGGTCACCGCAGCAACGAATAATAGGCTTCTGCAACAGGCCGGAGAAATCGCTTGGCCCAAAATTGCCGACATTCCAGCGACGGGTACCGAAATCGCGATTGGCCAACCGGTGCTGACTCTGTTTGCCGCAGCGGATTCATGCGCGGCAGTCGCGCGGCGTTTACAGCTGCGCGTCGCGCAGGTCGAGCGGCTGTTGTGGTAGTCCTCAGATTCGACCGAAGAGTGCTATCACCCAGCCAACCGATCGATGTGACTGCCGCGGATCGGAATGGTTGATTCCATCGGATCGGGAACGTAACGAAATTGCATGAGGTAGGCGTCCTCCGGCGAGTCTTCGTAGTAAGATCGCAAGACCGAAGTTGCACGAAAACCGAGTTGCTTGAAAAACATTTGCGCTGGCAAATTGGTTTCGCGCACTTCGAGCGAGATCCGCGTGCGACGTTGGCTCGAAAGTTTGCTGATGAGCTTCTCAGCCATTTGACGGCCGACATCGCGTTTGCGAAAAGCGTCGGCAACAGCAAAATTGAGGATGTGTAGCCGCGACTTGTGCAGCTCGTAGATCATAAATCCGACAACGCGTTCGCCATGCTCGGCAACCATGCCAATGCAGTTACGCTGACGCAGGCAGCGGATAAAATCTTCTTCGTACCACGGGAACTCGAAGCTTTCCCGCTCGATATCTAAAACCTCGGCCATGTCGCGACGAATCATCCAGCGGATGTGTACGCGCACTGGCTGCTGTGGTTGAGACGGGCGCTCACTCGCATTCGTATTTGCGTCAGGGCTTGCGTCAGTACTCATCGTGGCCTCCTTCCGTGTCGGCCTGCTGCCATTCATGGTGGAATGGCTGGTTTTTCCTGAGTGATCGATACCTATTACGGCACCGTCACCTCCGATCCATTGCCCCTCTGCATTGGTCGTAAGCAAAGACCTCCCCAGATCGACCCATTCCCTGAGTCGATTGAGCCAGCCCTGCTGAGACGGGAAATCCTTCCCATCTGTCTTGCGAACATCCTGCCGCATGCCCACCAGTCCTTATGCACCGAAAAAGAAGTACTTGACGAGTGGAAAGGGAAAATACCAAATGGCCGCTTGCCTGCCAAGCGTGAAACTTTGGCCACTCGTGATCTTGCTAGCAGCTCCTCCCAAACCAACCAAGCTGGGATAGATTGCCATAACGCAACTGGCGATTTGAGCCGGTCCTGAGAATTGTACCGATTAGACGCTTTTTCCCGGGAGTTCTGCAGGGCAATGTGCCGGGGGAAGCATGGGTTGGGTCGGCACTCGCAGTCGCTGTGGCGTAGGGTTTTGAGTGGAATGACCGACAAGAAAAAAACGCGAATTTCCCGGATCTCCTGGGTTGAAGTGCCCGTCTGCAAGCTTTTGCCCGGTTCGCCATGGTCAAGATTTGCTCTCAACTTACCACGACGAAGTGACCTATGAATGCCAATGACCTGAGCGTCAATGAAAGGGTCGCATCTGTGGATATTCACGTTGCGAGTCGTGAGTATCGTTGGCTGAAATTCGCTACCGTTTTGGCGATGGCGCTCGGTTGCGCGATTCCGCTGTCGTTGAATTTGGTCGACCCTGATCTCTGGGGGCATGTTCAGTATGGGCAAGATTGGCTCGCCGAAGGGGCTTTGCCACGCACGGCTTCGCATACTTTCACGGCGGTTGACTATCCGTGGATCAATCACGAAAACCTCGCCGAACTAGCGTTCGCCACGGGCTACCGTGTGCTAGGCATCCATAGACTTTTGCTGGTCAAATGCCTTTGGGGCATGGCGATATTACTTTCGATGGTGTGGGTCGCCCGTCAAAACAAAGTTCATGCCTTTACCGTTTGGCCGTTGATGCTGCTGGTTGCGGCAAACCTACAAGCTTTTTTTCCGCTTCGGCCGCAGCTAATTAGCTTTGCACTTTGCGCACTCACTTTGGTGCTACTCGATCGTGCCTTTTCCGATTGGCAATCGTCAAAACGCATTCATTGGCGGATGCTAGGTGCGCTGCCAATAGTTTTTGTCGTCTGGGTCAACGCCCATGGTGGCTTTGCACTTGGGCTGTGTATCGTTGGGGCTTACCTTGGCGGAAGAATTCTCGAATCGATCTTTCACGAGCGGACCGCTGCTTGGCCACGTGCTTTGGCCTTGAGCGTGTTGGGGTTGAGTTGTGTCGCG
>JAJDEE010000371.1 GCA_029259975.1 Planctomycetota bacterium | reverse complement strand
GACGCCGTCGATAAAGGCATCGCCCGCGCCTGCAAAACACTCAACGACGTCAAAGGCGCCTGGGTCAAAGATCAGAAAGTTGATGTCGAAGATGGCAAGGTCAAGCGTTACCGCGTCACCTTGATGGTCACTTTCGTCCTCAAGGACTAGCGACTACCCACTAAAGAGTGGGGTACGCCGCTGCCTATCAAAAACCGATAGCGCATCGATTGGCCTAAACGTCTATACTCTCCCCACTGACTTCAGGAAGTTGCGGGAGGATACCTGTTGCCATCGAGCGATACTGTGCGCGTGAAAACTGATCAACTGCCAGTGGGTAGCCGGCTAAGCCATCCGATCAACGATGGCGAAGACCGTTTGCTACTCGCTGCAGGCGTGTTACTTAGCGCGCGCATTAAAGAGCGGCTGCTGGCACGTGGAATTCGCGAGGTCTTGCTGCACCCCGACGACGCTGCGGCTTTTCTAGGCATCAGTAAGCCCGCGCCTCTTCCGGTGGAATCGAAGCCCGCACCCAAAAAGAAGGCCACTCCTCAGCAGCCGAAAAACCAAAAGTCTGCGCTGCGAGAAACCGTCGCGCAAATCAAAATTCAAGCGTCGGCTTTAGCTGCTTCGGTCTCGCAACAAATCATCAATCTGGGGCCTCCGCTCAGCGAACGGCAAGTTGCACGTGGCACGACCCCTTACAACGTAAAGCAACGCGAGCGACTGGCCCAACATTTCGCAGCCACGACTCGTGTTCTCAACGACATCGCCCAACAAGCCGTCGCAGGTAAAGTGCAAGATGATCGTCCCTTAAAAATCGTTGGCAACAAATATGCCGATGAACTCACCGAAGATACCGACAACGTACTTGCCTCGTCCTGCGAATTAGCCCCGAACCCTGCCATCGCCGAGCGCGGTGTGCGTCTGTCGCTTCTGAGCATGGCGATGGCGATCGAAATGGGATGGGACGAAGACAACGTTCGTGACGTCGGGCTGTGTGGACTGGTACACGACTTTGGCATGTTTCGATTAGAAGAACGGCTTTTCGATCCACAATTTGAAATCTCACCAGCCGATTGGAAAGAACTCACCGACCATCCGCTACACACACTCGATATGCTCACGTCAATGAAAAGTGTTTCGCTGGCAGTCCGACTAGCGGCTACACAAGTGCATGAGAACCCCGACGGCTCGGGGTACCCGCGCAGACTGAAAGCAAAAGAGATTCACCCCTATGCCACTCTACTACACGCGGCTGACGCGTACATCACCCTAACCGCCAACGTACAAGGCCGGCAGGCGTATTTGTCCTACGACGCGATAGTTTACCTGTTGAATCAAGTAAAAATGAACCGCATGGACGAAAACGCCATACGGGCATTGCTGCTAGTCGTATCGCTTTTTCCCATTGGCAGCCATGTTCGCCTCAGTGATGGCAGCGAAGCCCAGGTCATTCGACGTAACGCCGAGCACTACACCACCCCCATCGTCCAACGCGTCGGTGCCGATCGTCAAATCAATTTCAACTCGGCTCATCCCTCGATCATCGACCTCGCTCAAACCAAAATGCGCGTCATGTCGCCACTGCCTTCGCCCAACCGCGAAGAAGCTCGCTTGGACGAGACGTTAATGGGAAAAGTGCTATGGGAACGGGGATCGCTGTAACGCGCACCAGGCGTAACCTCTGACGCGCAGCTACTCTTCGCCTTGCGCGATACTCAATCCCACAGTCGGATCGACCATAGCCACGGTGGCAATGTGTACGGCATGCTCGCCCGCGTCGAGATACTGCCGAACATCCCCCGCCGAGCTGGCCCCACCCACATCGATGAATTCGACGGCCTAGTCGTTTTGTCGGATGATCGCGGACATCATTTTGTCTTGTGCAGTTTCCACAGGGTAGACACAGCGCGATTCGCTTAGGCTTGGACAACCATTGTATTGCTGCCAATAGTCTTGGGCGTGAGCCTCTAGCTGAAAGTCCGCCGACGAACCCTGCCTAAAAGAAGTGTCCCTACTATCGCCATTGCAAAGGTAGAAGGCTCGGGGACCGAGAACATCGCTGCGGCCACCCCAGCTGCCTGCTGTTCGAACATAAATCCCCAGGCTGCTAGATCGAATTCATCAATCACACCATCCCCGGTAACATCACCTTCCGCCTGTGTAGTGCCTGTCCCAATCCCACGTTGCAAGGTCAGAAAATCCTGGCCATCGATATCCCCGTCCGAATCGAAGTCAGCTGCTAAGTCATCGGGTAGTACTAGAACTGGAACCAACTGCGAGTCCCAGGTATCTGCGGTGTTTGACCCGTTCTGGGCACGAACTTGTACCGTAAGATCAATCACACCAACAAAACTACTTTCAGGTGTGATGGTCACGAGCCCCGTCGCAGGGTCAATCGAGCCTGTCGACCCCGGTGGCAGAGAAGCAGACGCAGCATAGACGACCGGGTCGCCTTCGACATCGATCGATTCAAGCTGCAGCGTGCCGGCTGTACCCTGTCCAATAACGAAAATGGGCTGGTCGAGGTCCCTTAAGAACGGCCCTCCATTAATCGTGTCCGGCGTAATCGTCACGTTAAAAACTTGATCGAAAGAGGCTGCACCATCGGTCACGGTAACCGTGACTTCGGCACTTCCGGAAGTCCCCTCAGGGGCACTGAGCATGAGTACCCCATTTTCAATGTCTGTAAATATCTCGACCGAGTCCATCAGAACTTCGGTAATGGGCACATCGCCTGCGCCTACGGGTACGTTGCTGATCGCTTGGCGAACCGACTCTCCTTCGATGAGCTGCCCAAAAATCGAATGGTTGAAATCGAGGTGGCGGGTTGTTCCTTCTGTAATAAAAAACTGCGAATCGTTGGTATCATCTCCCGACTTAGCCATCGACAAAATGCCGGTGCGGTTGTGCTGCAAGTCAACGTGAAACTGGTCGTCAAAATCGCCCAGACGCGATCCGCCCGTGCCATTGCCGTTGGTAATATCGCCACCTTGGATCACGAAATTGTTAATCACTCGATGAAATGGCACGCCGTTGTAGTCCCCCGACGATGCGAGATCGATTATCTGATCAGTCACTCGGGGAGCTCGGCCTTCAAACAACTCGAAGACCATGTCGCCAAACCCGCTAGACGTGATACGCATACTCCTATTCCCCTGAGGGATTAGCGGAGTTACGAGCGGGTTGTTGCTAGTCGCCGAAAACGACAACGCATGGCCATCCAAATCAGAACCGAGCAAAGGGATATGAAGGGGCGACCCCGAGAGAAGCGTTACGTCTGCAATTGCGTCTAGCGTGGGAACCGCAGCATAACATTTGCCATCCATCCCATCGACTGCGAAAAAAGTTGCGCACGCAAAGAGGGCCACAACACACCTAGAGACCATCGCGCTTGCACGAAGCCGGAAAGCATCCCAAATCATAATTAAGTCTTCCTGTTCCTGCGAAAGGCTGAACACCCTGTCACATGCCTCTAATTGGTACGTCCAGCAGCCTAAAGTCCTATCGATCAGCGGCATCGGTACGCTCACAACTTAATTTTAATCGAGTTGAACGAACCTGTCGAATTCGTGGCGTGCTTTATGTTGGATAAATACCGATTTAATCGCCAGAAACCGCTCAATCGTGCGTGAAACCCGCTCATCAGAGACTTTCGATTTGCCAAACCACAACTAACTCTCTTCTGCCTGTGGTCTGATCTCAACGATCGCGACCTGAATCTCGTCGCCGACGACACGCACTTCATACGCATCGATCTTCAGTCGTGGGTTGTCGCACCAAGTGCCGTCGCAGATGTCGAAACGCCATGCGTGCCAAGGGCAGCTCACTTTGCCTAGTTCGTCGACTTGCCCCGCACCAAGCGATGCGCCCATGTGCGGGCATAGATCGTCGATCGCAAAATACTCGTCGTTGTGGTGAAAAACCGCGACCAAGCGATCGCCGAGCGTAAAGGTCGCGCCTTCGCCAGGAGGAATTGTGCCCACTTTGGCAACGGTAACAAATTCGGGCATAATAAAATCGATTCAAACCTTTGAGCAACGAAATAATCACATTAGCGACATCACTCACGACGCTGTACATCCATCTAGTTCATTTTAGTCAAATTTTTCCTACCTCGATAGTTGCCGCATGATTCGTTTTTGTCACCTCTCGCTGCTGTGTTGCGTTTGCATAACTCTCGCTAACAGCGTCGGCAACGCACAAGTAACTGCCCTGGCTGACGCCGAGCAACTGCTGCTGCGTGGCAATTACGAAGAGAGTAACAGCGCCTTCGCGAAGCTGCGAGAACAGTTCCCCATCCAAGCAACTCTCGGACTCGCACGTGGATTCTGGGAACAAGGCCAACAAGACCAAGCGATCGAGCAGCTCGATCGCCAAATAAAGCTGTCGCCAAACTCGGCACATTTACACGCCGAGCGGGCGCACCTTGCGTTACACACTGGTGAACTCGACTTTTGCCGCCAGCAAGTAGAATTATCGCTCGCCTCGGAACCGCAAAACATTCAGGCCCGCTGGGTACAAGCTGAGTTGTGGCGCGTCGAAGGAAAAATCGCCGAGGCTTGTAAATCGTATCGCGAATTGTCGGAACGGTACGACCGAGAAGGAAAGTCGATCCAGTCGCCGCAGCGACTGTTTTGGTTCGCACAAGCTTTGGCCCAGCACGCTAGATTCAACCACGATAAAAAACGCTTTCGGCAGTTGACCAACCAGCTCTATCCTCGAATGTTGTCGTTAGAACCAAATTTTTGGTCGGCGCATTGCCAGAGCGGCTTACTGCTCCTAGAAAAATTCAACGCCGCCGATGCCGAAGCAGCTTTCAACGATGCCCAGCAGATCAACCCACAGGCGGCAAACGTGCAGGTTGGGCTTGCCCGCTTAGCACTCACCGATTTCCAGCTCGATCGCGCACGGCGGCACCTCCATCGGGCACTGCAAGCCAATCCCAAACACCAAGGAGCGTTTCGCTGCCAAGCCGATCTCGAA
The DNA here is from genome assembly GCA_029259975.1 of Planctomycetota bacterium. Lineage (GTDB taxonomy): Bacteria > Planctomycetota > Planctomycetia > Pirellulales > Lacipirellulaceae > Bythopirellula. Next base: position 7,817 of record JAJDEE010000371.1, on the reverse strand, counting down.
TTCGCCAGTCTGCGGCCTCAAGCCGCCCTTCAAACACTACAAACCGCCCGAAAATCAAATCTTCGTAATGCAAAAACTCTAGGACGGATTGCGGCTGCTCATCAATTGTTGGCCACTCCGCAGGAGAAATTCCATCGACAGGCGCTGAGTCTATTGATCGAAGATGCAAAATCCGCCAGCGCCAATCTCGGCGATTTCTATGCCGCCCAGGGGTTAGCGTTTGAGCAAGCCCGCCGCTATCCGCAGGCGGCGGCCTGTTTTCGCGAGGCGATCGAGCGGATGCCGCAACTCCTTGGCCCGCGAGGCCAATTGGGCATGATCGAGATGCGGCTGGGGCACGAAGACGAAGCACGCCGCTGGCTGGAAGCCTCGTTCGAGCGAGATCCGTACAACGTGCGTGTAAAAAATCAATTGGAAGTCCTCGATTTACTTGAAGACTACGCCACACTCGAAACCGAGCATTTTGTCATCCGTTACGACGCCGCGCACGACGAGTCGCTAGCCCGCACGATGGCACGCTACGCCGAACAATGTTACGGCGAGCTTGCAACGACCTTTGATTTTCAACTGCCCGAACGGGCGCTACTCGAAGTTTTCCATAATGGCCGCGGCGTGAAAGCGCGCGAGTGGTTTGGCGCCCGCATGGTCGGTCTGCCAAACATCCACACGATCGCCGCTTGCGGTGGCAATGTGGTCGCGATGGTGTCGCCCACTGCCGAGCGGGGCAAGCTCAACTGGGCCGACATCTTGCGGCACGAAATTGTTCACCTGATCAACATCCAGCAAACCGACTACGCCGTACCGCATTGGCTAACCGAGGGCTGCGCCGTCTGGCAAGAAGCTCGGCCGCGTCGTAGACGCTGGCAAAAGCTATTAATCCAGCGCGTACCGCGCGGCGATGTTTTCGACTTGGAATCAATTAATTTCGGCTTTCTGCGACCGCGTTCCGCCGACGACTGGCAGCTCGTCTACTGTCAGGCGGAGATTTATGTCGAGCTGATCGCCAGTGAATTTGGCGTCGAAGGTATCCGCAATTTATTGGCCGCCTATCGCGACAATCTGACGACCCAACAGGCGATCGCCCACGGCTTGGGCACAACACAAGAACGGATCGAGCGATCAACCCTCGAAAAAATCAGTTCGATTACGACCCAACTCGCCAAGCGGCGCGACCTGCGAGAACCGACAAAATTGGCACAGGCGTCCGAACGCTGGGCGGCAAACCCCGACGACTTGTCCGCTGGAGCCGAACTGGCCCTAGTTCGGCTGCGTCAGGGCGATTATCCTGGAGCAGGTCGATTGGCCGAGACCTTGCTGGCGAAGCAGCCGTCTCTGCCATCGGCTCGATTTGTGAAAGCACAGTTGTTAGTGCGAATTGGCGATGAACTGGCGGCGGCAAAATTGCTCGAGGGCATTGCAGAACCTGCGCCTCTCAAGTTATTAGCTGGTATCCACTTGCGACGCGGCAAGCTCAACGAGGCGCGGCGATTGTACCAACTCGGTGCGGATCGCCGACCCGATGATTTGCAGTGGAGCAAGGCCCTGGCCGTCGTAGCAATTCGGCAACAAGACACGTCTGAACTAATCAAGCTGCTAACACGTATTGCGGATGCCGAGCCAGATAACCTCATCGCGCGAAAAAAGTTATTGCAATTGGCAAAGCAAAACGAACAACGGCCCAACCAGAAAAGCAGCGCGATCGAGCATTGGGCGAACGAGGTATTGCACATTGATCCCAACGATCGTGCGGCCTTGCGTGCCCTTGAGAAAATGCCTTTGGGACAATAAAGCCATGACAGAACCAAACACCGACATCTCGCTGCAAGACTTTCAGCAGCTGATTCGCCAGATGTACTACGAAAAAGATGTCGCGCGCGGCATCGACGGCACTTTCATGTGGCTGATCGAGGAGGTCGGCGAGCTGGCCTCGGCGCTGCGCGAGGGAACGCCCGAAGAGTTGGCCGCCGAGTTTGCCGATGTGCTTGCTTGGCTATCGACAATTGCCAATGTTGCGAACGTTGATCTGGCAAAGGCGGTACGCGACAAATATGGCGACGGTTGCCCCGGCTGTGGGCTGTTGGTTTGCACCTGTGACGATACGGAGAAACCCTAACTTTGGCCCAACTGCCTTACCAACGAATTGCCCTGCTACTCGTATGCGTGTCGATGTTCGCAGCTCCGGCGTTTGCGCAATCGCCCAAGCCTACGATTGCCGACGTGCAAATCGGCTTCGGCGCCGTGTACAAGCTCGGCTGCTGGACACCGCTCGCCATCGACCTGCTCGGCGGCTCGCAGGCTTGGACTGGCCGTGTCGTTGTGACAGTTCCAGATAGCGATGGCGTGCCGACGCGCGTGATCTCTGAGTCGGGCCGTCCCGTCGGAATCGACCCGGGGCAAACAACCCGCGTGCGTTTGTTCGTTCGCGTCGGGCAATCCATGAGTCCCGTAACAGTGCAATTCTACTCGGGCGATGGTAAAGAGCGTGCCAAGCGTACGTTCTACGCAGGCAGCGAAGCTGGCCAAGGCATGGTCACTGGCGGCATACCTGCGACCAATCGTTTGTTGCTCGAGTTCGGCCCGACGCTCGGCTTGGGCGATCTGGTGCAAGATGGCGATCGCGCCGACGAACAACTTAAGACGCGTATCACTCGTGTCGAGCAGGCCGACGACTTGCCAACGCGGTGGTACGGCTACGAATCGGTCGAGACCGTACTGCTGACCACCTCCGAACCTGAAATGTACCGGCCACTACTACAAAATCGAGGCCGCCTCGAAGCATTGCAAAAATGGGTCGAACGGGGTGGACGGCTGGTGATTTTTTGCGCCAACAGCGCCGAAGAATTATTAGCCGACAACGGTGTACTCGCGCCGTTCATACCAGGAAAATTCGACAAGATGGAGCGTCTGTCACAAGCCCAGCCGCTGGAAACCTTCAGCGGCTCCGAACAACCGATCACACGTGACAGACGGATCAATTTGAGCGTGCCTAGCCTGCTCGGGGTGCAAGGCCAAATTCTCGCCTCGGCGGGACGTAGCGCGACCAATGTCCCGCTCGTAGTACGCACACAACGAGGGCTGGGCGAAGTAGTTTTCGTCGGCCTCGACTTCGATCGTCCACCACTTCGCAATTGGGAGGGACGCACCAGCTTTCTACGCCGTGTGTTTGACTGGCAAGAACGCAAAGAGAACCAACAAACGGCCGAACAGACCGAATCCGAAGATCTTAGCGGACATCTACGAAATTCGCTCGACCAAAAATTCGCTGGCGTGCAGATCGTGCCGTTCGGGATCGTCGCGTTGCTAGTAGGCGTTTACATCCTGCTGATCGGTCCCGGCGACTACTTTTTCGTCAAGCGCGTCCTCCGTCGTCCCGAGCTGACTTGGCTCACCTTTCCGCTGATTGTCTTCGGCGTGTCGGCGGCCGCTTACGGAATTGCCAACCGCATGAAGGGCGATCAACTGCGTGTGAATCAAGTCGAGATCATCGACATTGATGTTTCTGACCCAGACGGCTCTGATAATTTCGCTCGCGGAACGGTTTGGACACACTTTTTCACGCCACAAGTCAGCGAGTTCGACCTTCGCTTCCAACCCAGTTATCTCGGCCAGACCGAACTTAACCAAAGCGAACAACTCGTCTCGTGGCTCGGGCTGCCCGGCTACGCGCTGGGCGGCATGCAGGCCAGCGGCTCGCAAACGTCGGTCTTCGACGCGGGTTACCAATTCGGCGATCGACTCGCGTCGATACAACGTCTACCTGTTCAAGTTTGGTCGACCAAAACGCTGGCCTCCCGTTGGTCGGCGCGCGTCAACGCGCCAGTGTACACCGACTTGCAACAAGACGGCGAGGAACTGCTCCGCGGCACTATTACTAACGACTCGGGCCGTGATGACTCGGGCGTTGAGCTGGAAGATTGCCTGCTACTCTACGGTCGTTGGGCCTACAAACTGGGCCGTCTACCCGCCGGCAAGACACTCGACATCGACGATTCGCTCCAACCACGCACCGTCAAAACCTCGCTCACCAGCTCCACCGCCGGCGACGACACCGCCCGCAATACCGCCGACGACGGCACTGTGCTGTTCCAGAACGCCGAATGGGACATCGCTCGGCTCGTCAAGTCGATGATGTTTTTCGAAGCCATCAACGGCACACGCTACACCGGCAAACAACACCGCTACCAATCGTTCGTCGATTTGAGTTCGTTACTAAAACAAGACGACCAAGCCATCCTGCTAGCCCGCTGCAACGCCCCCGGCAGCCAATGGCTCACATCAGATCAACCCCTAGCCAGCGACGAAGACCGCCGCTGGACCTATTATCGTTTTGTCATTAATGTCGAGAAACCCGAGTCGAGTAACTAGAGCCTAGAAGATAAAGAACTACTTTCCTCCCATGCATACAAAAAGCTAACCACTACGGCACGACGGGCACTACGTAAAACTCGTTGTGTTCGTCGTGCCGTAGTGGTTGATTTATTGATCCTTGGCTAGAAAACAAAATTTTGCATAGTCTGAAGCCTAAATCAACATATCTTCAATCAAACATCTAAAATCATCATGATCGAAGTCCACGACCTCACCAAAAAATACGGCGATCTCCACGCCGTTCACAAGATCGAACTCAAGCTCGACAAGGGCGACGTCTTCGGCTTTATCGGACCCAACGGCGCAGGCAAGACGACCACCATGCGTATTCTCGCGACGCTACTCAACCCGACTTGGGGAGAGGCCTACGTCGGTGGCTACTCGATTTACACCAAGCCGAAAGAAATCCGTCGCATCATCGGCTACATGCCCGACTTTTTTGGTGTCTACGACAACATGAAAGTCATCGAGTACCTCGAATTCTTCGCCGCCGCCTACCGTATCAAGGGCACCGGTCGCCGCAAAATCTGCGACGAAGTCCTCGACCTTGTCGACCTAGGCTACAAACGCAATGAACTCGTCACTAGCCTGTCACGCGGCATGACCCAGCGACTTGGCCTCGCGCGCGTGCTGCTCCACGATCCGCAGGTCTTGTTGCTCGACGAACCGGCCAGCGGCCTCGACCCGCGCGCCCGGATCGAAATTCGCGGCCTGCTGAAAGAGCTGCGCAACATGGGCAAAACGATCATGGTCTCCAGCCACATCTTGCCCGAGCTGGCCGACATCTGCAACAAAATCGGCATCATCGAAAAGGGCGAGCTGATCGTCAACACCGACGTCGACGACGTGATGCGCCAAGTCCGCGGTCAGACGGTCCTGCTCATCGACGTCCGCACCGACCGCGACGCCGCCGGCAAGCTACTCGAACAACACGACCTCGTCGACAAGGTCGAAGAAAAGGACGACGTCCTGCGCGTCACCCTTGTCGAAGGCGACCACGACTACAGCCCGCTGGCCAAGCTCCTCCTGGACAACAACCACGCCCTGACCCGCCTGAACGAAGAAGAGATCAACCTCGAGACGGCGTTTATGACGCTGACGAAGGGGATTACTTCGTAAGGGATGTGCGATATTGGATGTGAGATTGAAGATGTTTTGGCACCGGTTGACAATCGCCGCCCAAAGCCGAAAATGCACCTTCCGATCGCGCGCACCACATCTACAATCCGACATCTACAATCAGACATTTCTGTCCTGCCCCCATCGTCTAGTGGCCCAGGACACCGCCCTCTCACGGCGGAGACAGGGGTTCGACTCCCCTTGGGGGTACTCTTTTCTTTTTTGCTGTTGCGGTGGGGTATTTCCCTACTAATTCTGGACGACAAAGCGCTTTCCGCCTTTGATTCAGCTCGTCAGCTAAGTAAACTGTGTTCGTCAACTTAAGTCGCTATACCTGGGGAGGTAACGATGGGCATACGTATCGATTGTCCACATTGCGGTAAACCAAGCATGGCACCGCACGAACAGGCGGGCAAAAGAGCACGATGTTCAGCCTGTGAGGGAATCATGCGAATTCCTGTGCCAGAAGCTACTCTCTCTTCGGCCCGTCCTTCGCCGCCTGCCAACTCTGATGCGTTCACACCATATTCGGTACCAAATAAAGCACCCATCATTGTCACTGCACCTTCGGTCACCTCTCGGCAACGACGTCGGCGTCGCTCGGCGCTGGAGTCCGCGTTGGGAGCTGTGGTAATGCTGTCGGTTTCTATCGGCGGCATGGCAGCGGGGTACGTAGTCCTCGACAAGCTTGGCGTCCTTGATCGATTCAAGGACAAAGCAGTTGCCTCGCAGCCAGTGGAGCAAGCTCATGCAGCTCCTAGGAGGCAGAAACGAGTACTCATATTGCCGCCTACTACCATCGTTGAGGTCCCTGAGCAGCAACCAGAAACAATTGAGGTTGTCCCTACGTCCCAAACAATCGTTCTCCCCAAAACCTTAAACCTTCCGAATAACTTAGATCTAGACGTCGTAACACTGTTAGAAATCCCCACTGCCACAGGATTTTCAATTACCTCGGTCGACGACAGGCTAGTCCTCAAAGGCAAAACATTGCGATGGCACGCTGTTCCAGAGACGAGCGAGCCCATTGCCGGTCTAACCATCCGCGATGGCAAGCTGATCTTTCGTTGGCTCACTGACGCTCCTGATGGCGGTATCGCAGCGGTGCATAATTCGATACTGAGAATAGAGCGGCCGGCCGGAACTGAAACGTTAGCGATGCGTATGCCAGTTTTCGTCGATCCGATCAAGCTCGACTTTAAAAAGCCCGTTCTACGCGTCACCTGCGGATGCGACCACCCTCCTCCCTTCGATTCCATTCGTCTTACGATTCTTGCAGGCCATGATTTCCCTGCATTCAAAACGACCGGCGATAATCTGTCGTCCATGAAAGTGCGTAGCGAAACGATTGCGATGTTTAATATGCCTAGCTCAGCAGAGGGCGTCGGGATCAAATTCACAATGCGAAAGCGTGGCAGGACAGTCGGGATTGATTTACATACGAGATACCGTTTACCGTCTAACTACGAGGGTTCACTAACTTTTTCCAACGGGAGTAAAAAACGAAAAGAGATCGAAAATCTCATGAATCTTGCAAACAACGCCAGTTTAGCAATGAGCAATCTTCAGAGAGATGTTTTGCGACGAGAATCGGAATTGCGTCGCTGCCAAAGCATGTCAACACGTCGATACATCGGGCGCATTATTGCTACTGATCCTTCGTTGGTAGCTGAAAAGAATAATTGCATTAGAAACGCCGAGCGTGCCCTGCGCAATGCTAGTGCCGATGTACTGCAAGCTAGCAAGCTAATCGTTGACCTCCCCGCTATCAAGACTGAGCTGCAAGCTACAGAACATATTTCATCACTAGTCGAATCCATAATTGCGGCCCACGGCTTCACCCACCGATTCTATTTCGTAGTCGATGGTGTTGAAGTGGATCTAGTCGTGTCCAAGTAGCTGATAGAGCGGGTTGCCCCATATCCATGCTCTCTTGAAAATAAATCCATTGACCGTTTGATTCACCCTCCTTTTTCGACAAAATTTCTTTCGTATGTGTTAACCCAGAGGCCAAACCCCATGACAACCAACTTCGACGCCAACTTCGACGCCATCTTCGCTAATCGGCACTAATCCGATTAGCGAAGAGCAGCGCAGATTAGTGTTCTCACCGAACCGCGACCGTGTGGGAGTCGTCAATAGAGCTAAACCCTGTGAGAACGCTCCCTCACGGTCGCGGTTCGGTGTTATACTGGCGAGTCGACATGTCGTCTTTGAGAACTCGCCATAAACAAAGCAACGGATTGCAAAAATGCCCACCGAGACAAGGATCGTCGCCCCCGGCCCCGATAATCATTCCGTGCGGACAGCGCAGGGGCAGGTGCTACAAA
>JAJDEE010000038.1 GCA_029259975.1 Planctomycetota bacterium | reverse complement strand
CAGAAAAATGACGATCGCGTAGTGCTCGATCTAGGGCATGAGGTCCTGACCTTAGACGCGAAACACGTGCTTTCGATCAGCAGCCCCGAGCAAGAGGCGAAGGGGCAGACCTCGGAGCGAGAGTTTTATACGTTGGGCCGTTTAGACGAGGTGCCCGTTCCGCAATTGGTCCAACGATTTGGAGACGCGGTCGTAACGGTCAAGACGCCGAGCGGCATGGGGAGCGGGTTTCTGATCAGCAAAGAGGGCCACCTGATAACGAACTACCATGTCGTCGAAAAAGAGCTAAAAGTGATCGTGACCGTCTTTCAGAAGAAAAAGCAAGGCTACGAGAAACGACAGCTGAAACGCGTGAAGATTTTGGCTTTGAATCCATTGCGAGATTTAGCTTTGTTACAGCTCGACAAAGACGAGCTAGGCGATTTCGACCTAAAGTACGTGGTGATTGCAGAAAACCCGAAAGTTCACGTCGGCGATCTGATGTTCGCGATCGGAAATCCACTTGGCTTGGAAAGGACCGTGACACAAGGCATCGTGAGTTCAACGACTCGTACGCTCGGACAGCTACGCTTTATCCAAACCGACGCGTCGATCAATCCGGGCAACAGCGGTGGGCCGATGTTTAATGCCCGCGGCGAGGTTGTGGGCGTTGTTTGCGCTGGATATACCTTTTTCAGTGGACTGGCGTTTGGAATACCAGCAAGCGATCTGGTGGACTTTCTTCAACATCGAGATGCGTATGTTTTTGATCCGACCCAGCCGCAAAATGGCGTCAAGTATTTTCCGCCACCATTTCGCGATTCGGAAAGCGTGTTGATCCCAGACGCCAGTGTTTCTGTGAAATCAAACCCCGCGCGGACGGCTATTCAGGAATGACAAAGTTGGCGTTTGAGTCGCACTGAGAATTTACCACGGAGCCACGGAGCACACGGAGGTTTTGGTTCATGGATTTCCGCACATTTTTTCTCCGCGCTCTCCGTGCCTCCGTGGTGATTTTCTTTTCACGTAGAGTTTTACATTGATTATCAAGGAGTCGATAAGATGCTAAGGGAATTTTGTCAGGCTACGTTGGCTTTTTATGTTTGCTTCGTGTTATCAGCCTCGTGGAGTGCTGCTCAGGCGGATACCTCGGCAGTGTCTTCGTGGGACAGTCTTCCCGAGGAGACGGTTGTCGCGGCACGTATTCCCGACGGACAAGCTTTTGCCGATGCGCTGCGTGGCACCAAGTTCGGCGCGGTCATGTTTAGCGAACAACGCAAGACGGCGGTTGCGAAGGTGTTGGAGTCGGACGACTCTGGCGAATGGTCCGAGTTTCAGCAGCAACTGAAAGAATATGGCCTGACATCCGACGATCTTCTCGGGCTGTTTGCGGGTGAGTCGGGCTATGCGGTTGTTCGGTTAGAGGCGGAAGAGCCGTTGCTCGTAGGTTTGGGCTGGTTAGAGCCAGGCGAGGAGCTGGCGCTCAAGTTTTACGAAGTGATCGCCAAGGCGATTGACGAACAAGACGACGAGCAACCGACCACGCGAATTGATATCACCTTGGCGAACACGCCGGTCATGCAGTTGCAAGTGCCCTCGATTAGCGTTAAGTATGACGACGAGTACGAATTAAGCGACGATTACCACGAGCTGTCCGAAGAGGAGCAGGAAGCAGCGCTAGAGATAGCGAAGCAGAAGTGGGCGGAGAGCGGCGTCGAAACAGTCAAACACCAAACGGTCCTGATCGGTCACCTGGGCGGTCGGCTGCTGGTAGCCCATAGCTACAAGTCCGAGGACGAAGAATCTGCCGCTGCGACCGCAGAGCAACTAAATGCTCTCTTCGGTCGGTGGCTCGCAGCCCATGCGACAGGTTCCGAGGGTTTTGCACCTCGATTGACCAACGCAGCAGGTGCGGCACGCGTGATGGCGCTGGAGGGCTTACCTGTGTTCGAGTTGTTGGGCGACGTGTCACCGCTAGTGAAATTGCTACGTGCCTCGGCTCCCTCGGAAGAAAAAGCTGAGCAAGTCGTTCGGATTTTTGGGCTGGATGGGTTGGGCCCGTTCGCGATGCGTTCGACGGTCGAGGGCACAGAGTGGCGTACGCAAATGTCGATTGCTGTGCCTGCGCCCCGGCAAGGGTTGATGCAACTGCTCGACCTGGAGCCGTTACCCATCGATCCTCCGCAGTGGGTGCCGGCAAACGCGGTGCGATACTACCAGTTGAGTTTTGATCTTGGCAAGGCATATGAAATTATCAAAGAAGTGACGCTGCGCGAGTTTCCCAATCAGGCTACAGGCGGTTTTACGATGGTGGAAATGCAGGTTCAGAATTTTGCCAAAGCGAGCTTGGCTGAGGTGCTTAGTTCGCTAGGGAATCGGCACACGATCATGTCATTTGGCCTCGAATCAAACACTAACGAGGCAGGCAAAACGGCAACGGACGATGACAACGACGAAGACGTTAGTAGCAACGGTGAACGGATGGCGGTCGTTTGGCAACTCGAAGACGAAGAGCTGTGGGCTCGTTTACTCAAAGCGATGACACCGTTTGCCGGCATGGCCCCAGGCACCGAATTTGTCGAAGAGCAAGGTTTTAATGGCTGGCGGATGAAGCAAGGTGTCTTCGAGGGCGGACTGTTTTTGGGGAAGGGTTATTTGGTGTTGGGTTATGGTTCGGGGGTGTTAGAGTCGGTGCTCTCGTCGCTGAACTATCCGCCGACCGGTGTAGATGCGTTACGTGGCAGCGCAGTATTCGCAAGGGCTAGTACGTTGCTCGATTTGGAGCCGGCAATGGCTGTGGAGATCACCGATGGTGGCCGCTATATGGCTATGGCCCTCGATGTGTTTAAAAAACAGTTAGGGCAAGCCGAAAAGTTGTCCGATCGGCTCAACGGCGATGAGGATCATGAAGACAGCGGCTTCAAGTTGTTGCTCACGCTGGCTCGGGCCGCGATGCCCAGTCAAGACGAAACCGAAGGGATGATGGGTGTGATCGTGAGCCGTTGGGAGGTAAACGACGATGGAGTGTTTGGCGATTCAGCGCAGGAGATGCCGGAGAAGTAGAGGTGATTGTGTTTCTCCTGCGATCTGTGAGATCTCGGTTATTGGCGTGAACCAATCAATTCATCCAACTCGATTTTTAACTTACCCAAAATCTCGTCATACGCAAACTGCCCGAGCGCCTCACCGCCGCGCTTTAGATTCACAAAATTCGGTCCGCACCAGAGGCCCAGGTCGGCGTCGTC
>JAJDEE010000370.1 GCA_029259975.1 Planctomycetota bacterium | reverse complement strand
TTTCCGGGGCAAGTGATGCCGCAGCAATTTATGTCACAGCAGCAAATTGCACCACAACAAATAGCACCACAGCCACAATACGCCCCAGTTCTCGATAATTAGTAGGATGGTGTGCTTGCACCCATCTTTGAGGTTTTCAATCAGATGCGATCGATGGGTGAACCTGTCGGTAGAAGATCTTTCAAATAGCAACACTAGTCGCCGACAGAACCACCCATCCTACAGACTCATACTCACTATGCCTCACGCACATTCTCGAGCCCTGATCTGCTTACTGCTCCTTGGCATAGCTTCCGGCTGCTCGATGGGCAAAGGTGATGGCTGGAAATTTACGAAACGGTCGTTGGACATCCGCCGCGTCGTTGGACTGAAGAAAGACGAACCCACTCCTCCGCAAGTGCCTACTCGACTGGTCAGCACCTGGACCGACACGATCCTGAATCAGCAGGGCGAGAAATCACAACGAGGATTTGGCGGGCGGCTGCTCTTTTTTAATGAGGAGGGAGAGGACCCGATTCGCGTCGAGGGTCAGCTCGTTGTCTACGCCTACGACGAACGTGGTCGGGCCGCTCACGAAACCCATCCGACGCGACGCTACATCTTTCCCGCCGAGCAATTTGTTCGGCACGAAAGCGAGGCGGCCATCGGTTCTTCGTACAGTGTTTGGCTCCCGTGGGACGCCGTCGGCGGAGAGCAAAAAAACATCAGCCTCATTGCCCGTTTCGAGTCTAAAGCAGGCCCGTTAATCGTCGGTGAGCAGACAAAACACCTGTTGCCCGGCGTCCGGCACTTGGCTTCGGGAGGCACGGCTCCGGCAGCGAAACCCATCGGCGAGATCCAGCTCACGCAGTTCACGCAGGAATCGAAGTTGCAAGCACCTCCGCAGAACCAACGTCCGCAAGTGACTTCGATCGCGTTAGGCCACAAAAGTTGGGAGCAAAGGCTCAGCACACCACAGAGCAGATCCGCGACAAAATCCACGTCAAATTCTAACGGACGGGCAACAACAGCGGTGCTGCCTGGACCGGCTCGATAGTCAGTCGGTTTTCAACCTGTGCGATGCCCGGCTGTAGCGAAAGCATTTTGGCGGCGAGTTGCTTGTCGTACTCGGTTTTCACCGTGCCTGAGATTGTTGCGATGCCGGCGCTGACAGAGATTCGTGTCTCGGCAACCGTCGATGGCAAGGCCTTGTTGAATTGCGAGTTTGCCCGCGCAGTCAATTCACGAGCCGACGGTTGCGAGACGGCAAACAACGGTCGCAGTTGCACACGAACAGGCGGCTTTTGGTTGCCGCCTCCGCTTTGTTGCCGTCGCGACTCGCGCATTTCGTTAAAACTTTCAATCGCGAAATTAAACATCGCCCTGCGAGCCTGGTTTTGAGTGCGATTCTGTTGCTGATTGCGAATCTGCTGGACATCGCTACCCACAAAATTGTCTTGCCGATTGCCGCCCTGCAAGCCTCCACTTGGCTGTCGCCCTGGCCCCTGTCCAGACTGGGGCGAAGACCCAAACGATCTTTGAACACCCTGCCCAAAACCACCCTGTTGATTCTGCTGAGACTGGTTTTGCTGAGTTGCGCCACCAAACCGATTCTGTGCAGTCGCGTCTTTTGTTGCCAACAATAAAATGCCCGCTAGCAACAACGGCATCGGCATGGTAAGTAATTTCATCGTGGCAGTCCAAAGATTTCGTGGCAACCAACTCGACCTGTAACCGATTATAACCACGCCCGCCACTTGGACGAAACAATATCACCCAGGAACGCTGCCATGGCTGATTTTAGGTCACCGAACTCTCAGACGATCTCGATTTCGACAGTTTAGCCTCCTGGGATGTCGTCTCATCATCGATGCCGGGCCAGCCGGGCTAGCGGCCAGCCTCACCACGGGGCACCTCGAATAATCGTCCGCGATTGCGGCGAATTTGATCTGGCGCTCAATCTTGTGAACTTTGGTCCACCGATTGCCACACTTCTGATGGGTCAAAATCTTGTCCGTCGTGTCGTCGTGGTTCAATTTTTTATTTCCGTCACGATCACGCAATTTCCTTGACTTTGCAGTTTGCCTGAAAATTACTGCGTCAATCTTGACATTTATAACTTTTCTATCTACTATTAAGAAAACCTGAGAGGTTTCTCGGGGTTTCTAATCTAAGTCTGTTATCGGGGGATACAGACTTGAGAGCGTTATTCTCAGCAAGGGTCAGAAGCTGAGAACGAGTCGCCTGGGGGCGACATTAACTGTTTTGGGTGTATTTTCCGCTGTATTTTCACAGTAGTAATACCTCAGAGCAGGGTCAGTCAGGGGCGATTGACTTTTTGCAAGGTACGCATTGATCCCTTAGCTGGGACTACTAGCACGAACGTAGTTTCTCTGCGGAAAGTTCCTTTCCCCGTCGAAACGTTTCGCCTGGAATACCCTTTTCTTTTTCCATTCGATCACTTCACGCTGACGATGCGCGCCTAGCTCGATAAGAGAGTCGCAAAAAAAGTGCTTGTCACTACGGGATCGAGGTGCGCGCCTAGTGCTAATGCATCCAAGTCCAAAGTGTTGCCTAAGCACTTGTTAATCGCCAAACCATTGGCCAGAAGCTTGTTTACTGCCTGGGGCATTCATTTGAGAATGGAGAGTTTTATCATGTCAAAGTTTTCTCGCCGCAAAAAGAACTTCAAGAAAAAAAGCAAAGCCAAACATTCGCGTCGTCGAATGGGCTTTGAATCATTGGAGAGCAAATCGATGCTGGCTGCCGATTTCATGGCAGTTGCTGCTGTGCCGGTCGATGATATTGATCTCGTGAACCCACCGACGGCAGTCGTGATTGCCGAAGGCACCAATGAAGCCGATCGCATCAGTGCTTTTGTCGACGCTGACAACATGCTGCACGTTAACGTCAACGGCGACGAAACCGTGTACAACAGCGAAAATATCGACGGTATTTATGTGCTAGCGAAAGGTGGCAACGATAAGGTCCGCATCGATGCCTCAGTACATCAGTGGACACACATCCGCGGTGGAGACGGCAACGATGGCATCCAGGGCGGCAGTGGCGACGACCGAATTGATGGCGGTGAAGGCAACGACCGCATTCGCGGCGGTGTCGGCAATGACCTGCTGATTGGCGGTGCTGGCAGAGATACGCTCTCTGGTGGCTTCGGAAACGACGGTCTACTGGGCGGCGAAGGCAACGATCGCTTGTCGGGTGGCCGAGGTCATGACGCCATCCTTGGCGGTCGAGGCGACGACAAAATCAGCGGCGGTCGCGGCGACGATGCCATTGCTGGCGGTAGCGGCAACGATCGCGTCTCTGGAGGCGAGGGCGACGACTGGCTGTT
>JAJDEE010000369.1 GCA_029259975.1 Planctomycetota bacterium | reverse complement strand
GTCGATGTGCTGACGATGACCGCCACGCCGATCCCGCGCACTCTACATATGTCGCTGCTGGGCGTGCGGAATATCTCGAACCTTGAAACTGCCCCCAAGGATCGCCTCGCAGTCGAGACGCGCATCGCCCGTTTTGACGATGCGCTTATCCGCCATGCCGTCTTGCGAGAACTTAACCGCGAAGGTCAAGTTTTCTTTGTCCACAACCGCATCCACGATATCCACGCGCTCGCAGCCCGATTGCAGCGCATCGTCCCCGAAGCGACGATCGGCATCGGCCACGGTCAGATGCCCGAGTCGGAGCTAGAGGATAGGATCCTCGGTTTCGTGCGTCACGAATTCGACATTTTGCTCGCCACCACGATCATCGAGAGCGGCATGGACATACCCAACGCCAACACGATGTTCATTGACGACGCCGACCGCTACGGACTGGCCGATTTGCACCAGCTGCGCGGACGTGTCGGCAGGCACAAACATCGGGCATATTGCTATTTGCTCATCGACGAAGATCGTCATCTACCGCCCGAGGCGGCGCGACGCCTGCGGGCGATCGAGGAATTCAACCAAATGGGCGCCGGCTTCGCACTGGCGATGCGCGACCTCGAACTCCGTGGCGCTGGCAACCTGCTCGGCACGCAACAGAGCGGACACATCGCGACCGTTGGCTACGAACTTTACTGTGCGCTGCTCGAAAAAGCGGTCCGCGAACTAAAGAACCTGCCGCCGCAGGACACGGTCGACGTGTCGATCGACTTGCCAGTGAGCGTCTATTTCCCGCGGCAATACGTCACCGACATGCGTTCGAAAATCGACCTCTACCGTCGGTTGGGACGCATCGCCTCAGAGGTCGAACTTGACGATTTACGGGCAGAGTTGGCCGACCGCTTTGGCCCGGTGCCAGCAGCCGTAGAGCGGCTCCTCGAACAGCAACGGCTGCGAATTTGGGCACACAGCTGGCAAATCCGCTCGATCCACCAAGAAGACAAATACGCGGTACTCGGCTACGCCAACCGCCAAAGGATCGCCGATTTGGTCGATCGATCCGGTGGGAAGCTGCGTATCGCCGACGCCCACAGTGCGTATCTCCCGCTAGGCAAAAAACTTAGCGACATCGGGGTAATTCTCGACCGGGTAAAATCACTCCTGCAGCCTTAGTCCCAGCGCGCCGGGCTTGCCCTAGTTATGCACTTTTGCAACCTACGCGAAAAAGTGTTTTCGTTCGCAAAAGTCCGAGGGCTTTGCACCGCCACAATATTTTTCATGCGGTGAAACAAGCGGTTTGCGAACATGCTGGGTCGCAAACCTCTGCGACTTTTGCGAATTCGGGCCTCGCGAACAGCGCAAAACCTAGTCGGCGGTAGGCCTTTGAGACTAGCCTGCAAGCATATCGCATTGCGACCGGTATTCGCAAAAGTCGTGTCATTTAAGTTTTCAAAGAACGTAGGCGCAGTGATGCACCGCGTTCAACTTAGCAGATGCCGAGCGAATAATCAGAGTCGATTTTTGGCCGGAAGAGGGTTCAGCAAATCCTCGAGTTGTGATCGCCGACTCAACAGCAGCGGCAAACCCATTACCAAAAGTAACAGGCTAGTTGGCTCTGGCACCGCCGTTGAAGCAGACAAAGAAGTTGCTCCAAAGTTACGCTGCCAAGCGAGGAAGTCTGCCCCATCCGTGTCTCCATCGTTGTCAGCGTCACTATCTCCGTTGATTCCGAAGTCGCCTTGCCACTGGGCTAGGTCAGCCGCATCGACGTCGCCATCGGCGTCGAAATCTGCTGTAGGATTTGCAGTTGGCAAGTCGGGGCAAGCCCATACCACCACGCGATGCCATAATCCTGTGCAGGGGCGAATTGTTCGTTCCGAAAGACCCAGATTTCGAAGTCGCCATCAAAGGGGATCTCGGTAAAAATATGCTCAACTGGAAATACCGTGCTTTCTGAAATCGCAATATCGTCGTCGCCAACGTCGTTGGTGCCTGCGGGCACTAGGTAAAGGTCCAAATCGGTCAATACATCATCCAGATTAGTGTAATCTTGGAAGGTATCACCAACGTCAAAATTGCCATCCATGTTTGCATCGTTAGCAAATTCGACTTCTCGGTCCCAAGCGAGGGTAATTGAGATGAAATTGCCTGCCACGAGCGGGGTGTCTAAAGCGTATTTGTTGATCGGAAAATTTGCCCCATCGATTGTTCCATAGTCCCAACCGATCAGCGGCACATCACCGACGATCGGGGTGCCAAAATTGCCATTAAAATCGTGTTCACCAGGGATGAACTGTTGCAGCGCCCGTTTGGCGTTCAGATGGCCTGTGCCTATTTCTCCATCCAGTGGTACGGGTGTAGCCATGAAACCATCGATGTCCTCAAAAGCCTCTGAGTCAAACCAATTGCCCCCATTACCTTTCAGTACGGTCCGTTCCATTCCGAGTAATCTTCCTTGAGGAATCAAGCTGCCATTGTGCAAAACGCTGTTATTGTCTTCCAGCTTATCCGCTGAGTTCATCAGCACTGCTTTCATCACTTCATGGCGTTGAGAAGTTGGGCCTGACGCTACCGTGCCTGTCCAGTTTGCTGCGCTAGCCGCTACCCTGTCATCGCCATATTGCTGTAGCAAGGCGACTGTCCCGGTTACATGAGGGGCGGCGAAGCTCGCTCCGTCATCAATACCATTGATAGGCATCTGCGGAGGGTTGGGAGTAAGCATGTTATTCGGCAACGTCGATTGAACATCAAATCCAGGAGCAAGCAAATCAATCGCAGTCCGACTACCCTCCAAATTTATGATTAGATTTCCAGGATCATATTGCCGGTATTTCCCCGTGTCCCCTGGTCTTAATGAACGCCCTATTACCATACCATTGAAATTTGCCTTTGGAGAAAAACTATCTAATGGCGATGCTTGATTATTACCTGAAGTCACATGAAGGACATTGTTTTTTGCTGCCGACCAATCGAGACCTGCACTAAGCAAGTCATTTCCATCGGGTTGCTCTGTGCCGTAAACCTTGAAGTAACTGTGATTCACTGCTCTAACATTTGCCTGTGTTGCAACTTGCTGTATTGCGCGCATGGTGAGGTCGTCAGACGTCCCAATAGTTCCCGCCCCAGTTGCGTGAGCAGAAGAGTAAAGGGACGCTCCCGGAGCCACGCCCTTAGCTAAAGAATCCGTAGAAATCAGAATGCCAGCTACTTGCATGGCATGTTGTGCATCTCGAGCAGGATCAGGCGCAGCAGCGTTGATTAAATCTGCTGCGGTAGGAATACCGTCTTACCGAAAAACAGCCGTTGGATTGACTGTCGAGTTTAGGTCGTTGGCTGCATCGACTCCTGCCATTGCAGGCCTGCTGTGTTCTACTTGCCCTATTCCAATGCCACTACCGTCCAATAGGGTCGTACCATCAGCAAGCGTCAGATTGATAGAGTTAATTCCGTCAGGGCCTATGGTTAAGAGACTGGCGTAAGCAAGACTACTTTCAAGGCCAATGGCCAAACAGAAAACAACAAACATTCTTGTAGTAACAAACATGTTCAATCCTCTCAAAAGAAAATCGATCAGTAAAATCACTCACTTTTTTCCTCAATCGCATCGACAATCGAGAAAGAAAACGACTGGCAGACTCGGAGATGCGCCTCGGCTAGATAGTATGCAGAAAGCCCCTGGTTACTTTCGGAGGCTGTCTCGATCATGTTCACGCGGTACTCGCCCACGGGGAGTTTACCCAATGGAATTAAGGCCATATCGCTGCTGCCCGCACCTGATCCTAATAAATAAAAACGATAACGGATGTCTATGGTATTGCCTCGACGCTCGACACGGTGCAGTCCGATACTTGCTGCGTAGCCATTAGAAAAATAAACGGCAGAAAACTCCGTTCCTACAGGAAGTACATTGGTAGGTTTCTCTCCCTCGGGTAGTTTTTTATGAGCAGCGACTAATGCCTTTTGGCCTACTCCTGGAACCACAAACCCAGTCTCCGCTCTGTTTTTATCCAATCGCCACAAGGACTCTAAGGAACCCGTGCTAAGCAGAGTAAAAGGCTGTGGTAGCTGTTTCAAATTTAAATTCTGCCCAATATTACGAATGCCCGGCACATTCATCATCCAAATTTGGTCGAGCGGTATCTCAATCGCTCCCTCGCTCAAACCCGGATCGGGTTTCGGTGGATTCCATACTTCAAACGTAAATGACTGACAGATAAAGCGGCCGGCCTGTTCGTCGCTAACTGGCTTATGACCGGCATCCAAATACTTTTGGTCCATGGGAGACCGCGTCATCTCGACGCGGTATTCTCCGGCGGGCAACTTGCCGAGCGGTATCACGGCAAGGTCGACCGATGTTTTCTTGGAAGGGTCGACAACTTGATAGGGAGCCAAACGATAGCGAATGTCGATTACAGAGCCTCGACTCTGAACTTTTTCGAGTTCGACCCGATAGGCAGAAGCGTTCGAGTAAAAAACGACGCCCACTTCTTCGGTAACAGGAACTGAATTACTGCGGCGACTGAACCGCAGCACTTCTCTGATTGTGATCATCTCGATTGGCCGTATCCGTCTAGGATTCACAGCCATCGCGAAACCGGTAGCCGCCTTTTCAACAGGCTGCTTGGGAGCTAACGCTTCGCGAAGATTCGTCAAATAACGCCGCCTCGCTAAAACCGACTTTTCACGAGCAGGAATGAGTTCGTCCAGATCACGAGTCCCCGACATATCCAACGCCCAGATTTTGTAGACTGGGATCACCACTGCATCCTCACCCGCCGCTTCTTTATTAAGCAGGTCCTCCTTCTTTTCGGGCATATACCGAACATGAAAATCATGCGACTGGCAAACAATGCGATTTTTCCGTTCTTCGCTGACCGGCTCAAAACCAGAATCAAGAAAATTTTGCGCCATGGGGAGCTTGGTGATGTTGACGCGGTAGTCTCCGGCGGGCAACTCGCCAAGCGGAATCAACGCCCAATGGACCGAACTTTCTGTTGAGTAACCAGGGACAAAACGATATTGAATGTTGATTTCGAAACCTCGCCGCTCGACCTTGACCAATTCGACATGGTAGGTGCTAGGGTGGGAGTAGAAAAATAACGAAAAACGAAAACCGTTCCGAGGGGTCTGGAAACGCTCGCTAAGCTGCTCAAAACGGGCACGAACTATCGTTTCCTTCTTGTTGATGGCAGGGCCCGCCACTCGCAATATTTGCAAAAGGTTTGTTCGGGGTGACTGACGCAGCAACAAAGCAGGAAGGGCGTTGTGCCTTGGTGGTTTCAACCACAACTGGCTTCGCAATCGCTCAGTAATGCCACGTCCTTCGGTGAGACGATCTCGTCCTTTAATGCGAGGGTCGTCGTGACTGAAATCGTACTCGCCGATATCACGAGTCCCCGGCATATCCAACGCCCAGATTTGATCGAGCGGGATGGTAACGACAGATTCCTCGTTTGCTGCGGCAGCAGTAACGAAAATCAAAGACAACGCGAGTGTTGTAAGAAATGCCATTTCTGTTCCTCCGTAATCAACATAGGCAAATGCAACGAACAATTGCAAGTCGACTTTTGGGTTTCTGAAATTTAGTAATTTGTGTTAGGGCAAAAACCCCGGATTGTTATTTGTAGTAGGGTCGTAAGTACTATCCCTGACGGTGCTTAACTACCAATGCAATATGATAGCAGTGCTACTCATGTTCCGGCGTTCGTTATCCCATTTGTGCCCCAGGGCGTGAAGGCAGGGCTGTTACACCCTGTTTTTATGGGATCGACAGGGTTTTGACTGAGGGTTTGCCTACTTTATCATAGTGTTTCCGTAGATTTGTCCGTTACCTATCACCGAAGTACCCTCTAGGAAACACGGTCTAGGTCGCGATTTTTGACCCAGCAAAATCGCTCTTGCACTCTGACGCGGCCTGCCACTAGAATCCCGCCGCCCTTTTCTGCGTAGAAACACCCCTTTTGGGCGCTCCTTCAACTACGAAGCTACTACGAAGCTACTACGACTGCGGATAGACAACGTGCTGAGAATCCATCCACTTGCTATGCGATCACAACCTTCACTTGCTATGCGATCACAACCTTCACATCTCAGCCGATGGACTGTTCTTGTTCTGGCGTGGTCGGTCGTTGTCTCGTCGGTTGCCGCGCAATCGCCGTTCAGCCCGCCACCTGCACCGCAATCAGCTCCATCATCACCAGCTGCCCCGCAGATAGCGATTCCAACTGCCACGACCCCGACCGCAACAACTCCCTCCAATGAGCCAATCACACCGACAGCCCCAAGCGGTGCTCAACCGCTTGAGGGTGGCCAAATAGTTGCACGCATTGATGGCCAAATCGTACTCGCCAGCGATGTCCTGTGGCAAGTCAATCAGTTGATCGAGGCCAACCGCGAACGCATCCCCGACGATAAAGTTGACGAAGCGAAACAGATGATCTTACGCCAGCAAGTGATGGGCTTGATCGATACCAAAATGCTATACGCCAACTTCCGCCGCCAAGTGCCTGCGGAAAACATCCCTACGATCGAAGAAAACCTACAAAAGCCCTTCGAGGAACAAGAAGTTCCTCGATTGGTCAAAATGCTGAATCTAAATAACCGCAGCGAGCTAGATGCGCTGTTGAGCAAGTCGGGAACCTCAATCAAGGATGTAAGGCAACAGTTTTACGAGCGCACTATCGCCGGCGAGTGGCTTCGTCAGATGGTTCCCAAGCCCAAAGAAGTGACCCACGAAGCGATGCTCGAGTATTACAAAGAGCACAAACAAGATTTCGAGCATTCCGCCAGGGTCAAGTGGGAAGAAGTGATGATCAGCTTCAACCGCATTGGTGGCGATCGAACCAAATCTTGGCAGGATATTACTGGCCTTGGCAACGAAATTTGGCAACGTGTCTCCAAACAACCCGGCCTGCGAGGCCCTGCCTTTACCGAAATCGCCAAGCAAAAATCGCACGGCTTCACTGCCCAATCAGGTGGCCAGCACGAGTGGACGACCATGGGGGCACTGCGTAGCGAAGAGATTAACCAAGCGCTGTTCACACTAGAAATTGGGCAGCTTAGTAACGTGATAGAATCGGATCGCGGCTTTCATATTGTGCGCGTTCTTGATCGCAAAGAGGCTGGCCGAACGCCTTTCACCAAAGCCCAATCAAGTATTCGCGAAATATTGGGTAAAAATCAACGAAAAGACTTGGCCCAGGCTGAGGTGGCAAAGCTCCGCAAGAAAAGTCGGGTCTGGACCCTATTTGACGGCGATCTAAGTGGGCCTCAGCTGAGTCGAAAACTTCAGCCAACCCAGCAACGTAAGTAACAGTGCCGTGACGTCTGACTCCAAGGGCAACTGCACGGCCGGTTCTCAGGGCCATTGCTAAGAAATATAGGCAAAAGACAAGGCTAGCGGTCCTCAATTGCGGCGCGAGGACGATTGAATCTTTAGCCTTCAACCGCTACACTGCCTTTTCTCTATGCTCCCGCACAGTTGAGTTTGAATTATATTTGAGTGGCACTTTGGAAAGGAAGACTTCGATGAATCAAGCGACCGCAACTGAGGTTGCCAAGCTGACGGTCGGTGACCAAGAACTCGAATTGCCTATCATCGAGGGCACCGAACATGAGCAAGGCTTGGACATTGGCAAGCTACGGTCCGCGACCGGACTCGTTACGCTTGATGTGGGCTACGTGAATACTGGCTCGACAGAGAGCGCGATCACGTTTCTCAATGGCGAAAAAGGGGTTCTCCGCTACCGCGGCTACCCCATCGAACAACTGGCCGCGGAATGCGATTTTATCGAGGTTGCTCACCTGCTGATTTATGGCGAGTTGCCCAACGCCGAAGAACTCGAAGGTTTCCGTAGCAAGCTCCGCCGCCACACGATGTTGCACGAGGATATGCGGCAGTTTTACGATGGCTTCCCACGCGACGCCCATCCCATGGCCATTTTGAGTTCGGTTGTTGGAGCTTTATCGACTTTTTATCAAGATTCGCTCGACCCAAACGACGAAGAACAAGTCGACGAGTCGATCATTCGGCTCGTTGCCAAGCTGCCCACCATCGCCGCCTTTGCCTACAAGAAATCCTTCGGACAGCCTCACGTCTATCCGCGCAACGATCTGACGTACTGCGAAAACTTTCTGCGGATGATGTTCTCCATTCCGACGGAAAAGTACGAAATCGATCCCGACTTCGTCCAAGCGCTCAACCTGCTGTTGATCGTCCATGCTGACCACGAGCAAAATTGCAGTACCTCGACCGTTCGCATGGTCGGCTCCTCAAACGCCAATTTGTTCGCCTCGATATCGGCTGGCATCAGCGCCTTGTGGGGTCCACTCCACGGTGGTGCCAACGAAGCGTGCGTTGCGATGCTCGAGCAAATCCGCCAAGACGGTGGCGACGTCAAGAAGTATGTCGACATGGCCAAAGACCCCGACAGCGATTACCGCCTAATGGGCTTTGGTCACCGCGTCTACAAAAACTTCGACCCACGCGCGACGATCATCAAAGCATCCTGCGACAAGCTACTTGAAAAACGTGGTATCGACGATCCGATTTTTGGCATCGCTCAAGAATTGGCCGAGGTGGCACTCAAGGATGAGTATTTCGTCAAACGCAAACTATACCCGAATGTCGACTTTTACTCAGGCATCATTTATCGAGCCATGGGCATCCCCGTTTCGATGTTCACCGTGCTGTTTGCCATCGGACGATTGCCGGGTTGGATCGCACACTGGCGAGAAATGCATCTCAGCGCTACCAAACGGATTTGTCGCCCCCGTCAAATCTACACCGGCGAAAACGAGCGAGAGTTCCTACCGATCGATAAGCGTTAGCTTTTCTTGACGCCGTCTGCCAAGACGTAACCGTTCACGAAAAAAAGAAAACTCACGCAAAGACGCGAAGGCGCAAAGGGAGAAATCCACCCAAAACAACGAAACGTAGTCCAGTAACCATTATCTATTCTCCCCGGCTGTCTTTGTGCCGTTGCATGATTTCCTTTCTTCCTTGCTTAGCGCCTTCGCGCCTTTGCGTGAGACTCTGTTCAAGCTAGGGCCGTAAACGGCTACCTTTTTTCTTGGCGTTCTTGGCGTTCTTGGCGCACTTGGCGGTTCAAGAAAAACTCTGCCAGACTCCCGAACCCTTCGAATCGAATCCCCCACTAAAGTTCTTTCACAAACCGCTGCAGCTGCACTTCGAGCATTTCCAAATCGCCGCCAAATACTTTGGCGAAATCGGCAAGCCGCGCCCGTGCAGAATACGTACTAAACTGCTTGCGCGACGCAACGCGGGCGAGATAGCTACTGTATTGCATAGGTCGTGTTTCGCTGAGAAAGAACGAGAGCGTCCAAGCCTCGGCGTATGCCGCGCGTGCGTCAATACGAAACAGCTGGTCCGTGGCGATCAGCTGACGAATTCTACCGCTGGAGGGGGTTCCCTGACCGCGCAGAAAATCGTGGAGTCTGCCTCTATTGATACGATCTTTACGTGTATAGATCGAGCGTGCATCCCACACGCCTCGAGCTTCGAACATCATCGCCAACCCTTCGACCAACCAGCGTGGCTGCTCGGCAAAACGGCGATGCACGCCGACATTGTAGGCCGTTTGGTGGGTCGCTTCGTGGATGATCGTCTCGGCGTTGTTCGACCAATTGCCTCCGCTACGACCGCTGTTCGCGTCAAACAGAAAAATACGATTGCTCTGCGGATCGTAATGCCCCAGTGTACCCGGCTGAAGCTTCGAGCCATTTGCAGCCGCATAACGGTAGTATTCCGATTGATTGCGAAACACGATCGCCACTAACGGCACCTTCGGCGACTGAAGATTGAATCCTCGCACATTCATGTAATGCACAAACGAACGATATAGCGACTCGAGCCGCACAGACCAAGCACTCCACTCACCACGTGGATGGACCACGACAAAATGCTTGGTTGTGCTGATTTCAAATGAACGATCGTACTCTTTGCGCACCCGTTGCCGCATCTCACCGATGCTATAACCACGAAAGCCACGTCCAATCTTACGCGAGTTTTCAGCCTCTCTGGGAACAAAGTCGTACAGTGCACCGTCGCGTCCCAACATGAACATCTGGCGCTGGTCCCACACGAGTGGCTGACCTTCGAGTTTTTTCCCGTCGACCTGAGTGGCCATCATAAACTTGGCTGGACCTTCGGCGCAGGCAGATTCCCTACTCACCAGCATCACAGCCAGCAACACCGTCCAAAGAAACGCACGCCTGATCAACTTATTCACCCTCGAAATATCGTAGGACAGCGATTTTAGCCTGTCCGTCTACTCGCAAGCTCTTTTTCAGTGGGCAGGCTAGAAGCACTGCCCTACGAAAGCTTAGCTCACATGTAAAAGTAGTGGTCGTCACAGGCATCATGCCCGTTACAATGAGAGCAACTAGCCCTTCAATCTTGCGAGTTTTCTATGCGTTTTTTCCGCCGACTGTTTGTCTTAGGCTTTTGCTTTCTGCCCTTCTCATGCTTGCAAGCAGAAACCGGGGACGAAAATGCTACCGCACAAAAAATCGACCGACTCGTTCGGCAATTAAACGACGACCATGCTGCCCGACGTGACGAGGCAGAACAGTCACTGCTCAAGCTAGCCCCGACGGGCAGCGCCGAGCAGTGCGACGATTTCCTTGAGCTGCTGCCCAGCCCTATCGAAGGGATGCCTGCCGAAGTTCGGCTACGTCTCGCGAGGCTGCGCAAACAGATCGAAACAGAGCAATCAAGCCGAGTCTTGGCAGCTAGCCGACTGACGCTTTCTGCCCAAGGCATGGAACTCGGTGAACTGTTTGAGAAAATTCACGCGCAGACGGGCAATCGGCTGACCGACCATCGCGAGCAATTTGGACAAGATGCGACGCCTCGCCCGGTGACCATCGATCTGACTGACGAACCGTTTTGGCCGGCGCTTGATAAAATTCTCGATGCCACCAATATGACGGTCTATCCCTTCTCTGAAGAAGAAACCCTGGCCATCATCGACCGCGAGCAGGGTGCATTGCCGCGTGCCGAGGGAGCGAGCTACGCCGGACCATTCCGCATTCAAGCAGTGAACGTCGTCGCTCGCCGCGATCTCCGCTCGCCCGCGCAACAAGGCACACGTGTCGAATTCGAAATCGCCTGGGAACCTCGACTAAGACCGATTGCCCTGTCACAGCCTATCGAATCGTTAGAAATCACCGCTGATGACGGAACGCGCATCGCTCCAACGAATACGCAAACCGTTTTGAACGTCGAGGTTCAATCAGGCAGCCACGCCACCGAGCTGACGATCCCGCTTGTTCTACCGCCCCGCAGTGTATCAAAACTGGCCAGTTTCCACGGAACCATGTCGGCTCTCGTCCCAGGCCGGTTAGTCGAGTTTAAATTCCATAATCTCGACAAACCCAAAGGCACCACCCAGTCGCGCGGTGGTGTGACCGTCGAACTGCGGGGAGTTCGCAAGAACCAAGAGCTGTGGGAAGTTCACATGCGGCTCAAAGTCGAAAGCGCCGAGACAGGTCTTGAATCGCACCGAGGCTGGGTCTTTTCGAATCGCACCTACCTGCTCAACAAGCAGGGCGAGTTGATCGACCATGCCGGCTTCGAAACTACGATGCAATCTAAAAGCGAAGTCGGTTTAGCCTATTTTTTCGATTTACCCGACGGCGATCTCAGCCAATACACCTGGGTCTATCGCACCCCAGCAGCTATCGTGCGGATGCCGGTGGAGTACACGCTGAAAGATATTCCTCTGCCGTAAGGCGAGCGGCAGATAGGTATTTACCTGACCCAACCAACATCCATTTTTGCCACAAACGAAGTGAACCACAACGACACAACGGACACAACGTAAAATCTACGTAGTGCCCGTTATGTCGTCGTGGTTAATTTTCAAGCAATTCTTTCGCCATCAGGTAAATTCTCAACAGCCGCTCGCCTAAGATCAAAGCTGCGAATCGCAGGAGGCGAGAATTCGACTCACCTCAACGCTAATGGCAGCCGCGAAATTCAAAAAGTGGCGGTGTCCGACTAGTGTTGAGCGAACTTGCCGTCTTCGAGACCGAGCTTCTTCATTTTTTTGTAGAGCGTCGTGCGATTGACGCCTAAGGAATCGGCTGTGGCGTTGCGGTTCCAATTATTCGACTCGAGTACGTCACGTATGATCTGCCGCTCAGGCTCTTCGAGAGCTTCTTTGAGTGTCATACTACCGACGCGTTGCAAATTGATACTCGGTCCGCCGGAAACGTCGCGAGGCAAGTCGCAAGCAGCGATAACCTTCTCTTTGCCGAGCAGCACAGCTCGCTCAACTACGTTTTGCAACTCACGGATATTGCCCGGCCAAGCGTAGCCTTCGAGTGCGACGAGCGCTTCTTCGCTGAATCCATCGATCGGACGATTGGTGTCTTCGCGCAAATCTTGCAAGAAGCTTTGGGCCAGTAGCGGGATGTCGCTACGTCGTTCGCGCAGAGCAGGTAGCTCGACATTGATGACG
The DNA here is from genome assembly GCA_029259975.1 of Planctomycetota bacterium. Taxonomy (GTDB): domain Bacteria; phylum Planctomycetota; class Planctomycetia; order Pirellulales; family Lacipirellulaceae; genus Bythopirellula. Next base: position 3,836 of record JAJDEE010000369.1, on the reverse strand, counting down.
TTCACACGGTAGTACAAATCTTGGCGGAAGCGACCCTCTGCCACGGCTTCGGAAAGGTCTTCGTTGGTCGCGAGGACGATCCGCACGTCGACCTTATGCGTTTTGTCGCCGCCGACTTGCTCGAATTCTAATTCTTGCAGCACCCGTAGCAACTTCACTTGCATTGCTGGGCTGGCGGTGCCAATCTCGTCCAAGAAAATCGTGCCGCCGTCGGCTTGCATGAATTTGCCAATCTTGTCGCTGGTGGCTCCGGTAAACGAGCCAGCAACGTGGCCGAATAGCTCGCTCTCGAGCAAATTCTCGGGCAAAGCACCGCAGGCGACTTCGACAAATGGCTTGGCGGCGCGGCTACTTTTGCGATGGATCGCGCGGGCGATCATCGACTTGCCGGTGCCGCTTTCGCCGGTGACTAGAATCGTCGCCTTGGTGTCAGCGATGCTTTCGACCATGTCGAACACTTTGAGCATCCGCGGGTCTTGCCCGACGACATTGCCCATCGAGTATTGCTTGTCGAGTTCCTTGCGAAGTTGAACGTTTTCTTCGATCACCTGTCGCTGTGCAAACGCACGTTCGATCGTCATCAACAGCTCGTCATCGATAAGCGGCTTGGTTAGATAATCGGCAGCACCGGCTCGCAAGGCTTCGATTGCTGCATCGGCATCGCCGTAGCCAGTCATCAGCACAACATGGCTGGCAGGATAGTTGCGACGCACTTGCTCGAGCAGATCGAAACCATCGCCGTCCTGGAGACGGACGTCGACCAGCAGCATTTCGTAGCTCTTATTGCGAAGCTTTTCGAGGGCCTCGCCGTAGCCGGTCGACGTGTCGACTACGAGACCTTGTTCGCGGAGCCAATCGGCCATCGATTCCAGCAAATGTCGATCGTCGTCGACTAACAGTAGTGACCCGTGTAAAGATCCTGTGAGCATCGCCCTCTTCTCCCGGCGTAAGGCGGTGGGGCGACCTGTAAGGTCCAGAGACTCCCCAGCGCAAGCTATCGCGTAGTTCGGTTAGCGACAATTTGGGCGAGACGGCATCGACCGTGGGGAGATTTCACCTAGACTGTCGCTAAATATGTACGTCGCGGGTTGCGGCGAGTCAACAGAATTGGCGTTGCAAGAGGTGAATAGCAGGTGGGATTGTAACGATTGCAGCAAATTACCTTCTTTGAGTTACTCAAAGTGAAAAGAATATCACCACGGAGGCACGGAGGACACTGAGGAAATAGCAGAAATCACCCACTGAAGCAGGGCAAGATTCATTGTTCTTTCGATGAAAAATACTCCGTGTTCTCCGTGGCTCCGTGGTGAAATTCGTTGTCGGCTTTCAGTGTCAGCAGTTCCAATTTCCGTGGAAAAGAAAGACCAGAAACTGTAATTTTGGAACACTAATCTGCACTAATCTTCGCTAATACGATTAGTGCAGATTAGCGTCCTTTCCTTGTTTTTGAACTGCTGAGTACCCTTTGCTCCAATGTTATGCTATATCAAGCGAACAAACCAACCACCAGAAATAGAATTCCGAGTACTCGTGCCCAAACGCGATCCCCATAGTCAGCTCGACCCATTGCTGCCTCAGCCTTCAAAAGGGGTGCCTGGGCGACTACACACTTTGATGCAATCTCTGGCTGCCGGACGGCGTCCACAGTGGGTCATGGTATTGCCGCTACTGGGCATGATTGTTTTCGCGGCCGCCGATTGGTACTCAGCGCTGCCTGCCACCGCGACAGCCCGCTACATGGGTCGCGACTCGTGTGTTCAATGCCACACGACACAGGGCGAACAGTGGCATGGCTCGCATCACGATCGAGCGATGGAACTGCCCAACGAAGCGTCGGTACTAGGTGATTTCAAGGATTCCAAATTTACCCGATTCGATGTAACAACCAAATTCTTCCGTCGCGGCGAAAAGTTTTTCGTCAACACTGAAGGTCCCGACGGTGAGCACCACGATTACGAAATCAAATACACCTTTGGCGTCGAGCCGTTGCAGCAATATATGATCGAGTTTCCTGACGGACGTGTACAGGTACTGCGGGTTTCGTGGGATACGATCAAGAACGAGTGGTTCTATATGACGCCGCCCGATGTGACAGATGAGCGAATCGAACCGGGCGACCCATTGCATTGGACTGGCATCGGACAAAATTGGAATACGATGTGTGCTGAGTGCCACTCGACCAACTTGCAGAAAAATTTCGATCCTGAATCGAATACCTATACAACCACTTTTTCCGAAATCGACGTGAGCTGCGAAACTTGCCACGGACCCGGCAGCTTGCATGTCGAACTGGCTGAGAGTCGCTCGTTGTTTTGGGATCGTCGACATGGCTATGGGCTGTCGGATTTGAAGCAGGCTACCTCGACCGAGCAAGTCGAGACCTGTGCGCCATGCCATTCGCGCCGTCAACAGATCCACACCGGCTATCAGGCCGACGAAAAGTACTTGGATCATTTCGACCCCTCGCTGCTGCGCGCGGGACTTTACCACGCTGACGGGCAGGTTTTGGACGAAGTGTACGTCTACGGCTCGTTTCTGCAAAGCAAGATGTACGCCGAAGGCATTCGCTGCACAGACTGCCACAACCCGCATTCGCTGGAGCTGAAATTCGAGGGCAATCGACTCTGCGGCCAATGCCATCAGCCGGGCAAATACGACTCGCCAACCCATCACCATCACACCGATCCAGCGGCAACGCAGTGCGTCAATTGCCATATGGTCGAGCAGAACTTCATGGTAATCGACGGTCGACGCGATCACAGCTTTCGCATCCCGCGTCCCGACCTGAGCGCCCAGCTCGAAACACCCAATGCATGTAACCGTTGCCACACCAAGTCCGAAGAATCGTCCGACTGGGCGGCCATGGCAGTGCGAGAATGGTACGGTGACAAACGCCCCAACGATCCTCATTACGGCGTCGCGATTGCCGCCGCATGGCGCGGAGACGAAAAAGCGACTGAGTTATTGCAAAAACTACTTCGCCGAAAAGACACGCCTGACATCGTGCGTGCGACCGCGACTGAATTGCTCGCAAACTATCCTTCGCAGACGAATCAGCGATTGGTACGGCAGGCTGTCGACGATGCTAGTCCAATGGTGCGTACGGCAGGATTACGGGCATTGTCGGTCGAATTCCTGCTCCGTTTTCCACAACAAGTGGCCGCTCATCTGGAAGACCCCATTCGCCTAGTTCGATTGGCCGCTGCTAGGCGACTGGCCGGTGAAGCGGCTCGGCTGATCGATGCAAAATACCGCGACGATTTGGACCGAGCAATTGTCGAGTATCGTAGTGCTCAAAACGTCATGCAAGAACGTGCGGCAGCGCAGCTGAATCTAGCCGCGCTCAGTCAATCGCTTGGCAACAATCGGGCGACCATCAAATCGCTACGTCGGGCGATACGCTTAGAACCCTATCTTTCGGGAGTTCGCGACAAACTAGCGAGTCTGCTTGAGCAGTCGGGTGCCGACCCTACCGAGATCCATGAGCTTCGCGAAGAAGAGGCCGCACTGCTGGCGCGCAACTGCAAGCTACTTCCCGAGCACGCTCAACTGCGTTACCAACGTGGTATGCTGCTCTATTTGCTCGGAAAGTACGACGAAGCCCGTCAGGCACTCGAAGACGCCTGCAAATTGGGGCCAGATACTTACTCCAATTGGCTCGCTCTTGCACTGATCTGCGAAAAGCAACAGCACTGGCAACAGGCGGGTGAAGCACTCAAACAGATGAACCGACTACGCCCCAAGGACCCGGCCGTACGAGAAATACTCCAGCGAATTCAACTGTCGCGAGCCAAGCAATAGACTAAGCATCGCTCGCAAAACAAATGATGCTTTTA
>JAJDEE010000368.1 GCA_029259975.1 Planctomycetota bacterium | reverse complement strand
AAAATCGCTCTCTGTAGTGGACATGGCGACTTTGACTAAATCCCGCTTGCTGAGCGGCTCCATTTCTTCGATCGCATTCTGATTGGCAGCAGCTAACGCATGATATTGGGCAGTGTTGAATCGCCGCAAGAGATTTTCTTGTTTTGCCGTTAACACTACTTCACCGTATCCTTCCATGACACCATACCCAGAATCGTCCCGTAGAAAATCTAAATCTTCGAAACGCTTGCCATCGACGCGGACATCCTTGGTAGCTTCGTCGAAAGGAACAAGCGTCGCGAAAAGCTGTTCGTAAGCGGTCGCCGTTTCGCGAGCTGCCGCCTGCTTGGATTCTATTTCTCGCAAAGAGTCTTCCAGTGGTTCTTGCAAATGTTTGTGGAGGTACGACGTTGGCACTAATGCGACTTGATCGAGGCGGGCTTGGGGCAGCGTCGAAAAAATCAGCCCCAGCGGCAAAACGATCGCCAGCACAGGGGTGAGCCAAACGCGTGGGCTATTTCGCTCCACAATCCAATCGGGCGCTCGTAGCCATGTGGCCGCCATCGCCACGACGCCGATCGGCAGCAGAAACCAGCTTGGATTGAGCTGCCAAAGGCCGACAACGATTGCCCAGGCGGTCAGCACCGCCGCCAACAGCAGCGCCAAAAAACCGGCCAGCACTTCGCGTTTCAGCAGCATCGAACAGAGTTGCCCTAAACCGTAGGCGGCAAACATTGCACACCCTCCGACGCTGGCAAAACTCCAGCAGGTCGACAAGACGTCTTGAAACTGTGTCGTGATCGACCATGCTGTTTGCCCGGCAAAACGATGGTAGCGAATAAAGTTGAGCACATGCTCCCACAATCCCAACGCGGCCAGCAACATTGCTACAAGAAATGTGACCGCGCCCAACAGAAACAACGGAGTTAGCCAAACCAGATGTCGGGCAAACCATACATAACGCGGCCGGCTCGCATGCGTGACGAGAAACTGACGATGGCCTAGGCGTTGATCAGCACGAAATACCAATGCGCCAAACAAGGCGGGCAGCAGCAGCGGACAGAGGAAGACGGTGACCGCTTCCGATTTACTAAGCCACGAGGTTGCGAAGATGGCGACCATTAGCAACAGCCCGATCGGCACTGCCGCCAGCATGGTCTTCCACGACTCGCGCCAAGTTTGCCACAGCAGGCTCGTCATCACGCGTCGACGGTGCTGATGTTCTGCCGCCGGCGAAACTGCGGTAGCCGCTTGCGTTTGTAGTGTGCTTTTTGTTTTGAGCGTAGTTGCGCGGTGTCGTTTGAGGTTTCGCTTGAATGGCCCCCGTCTTCCGACTGGGGTTGAGATTGGATTTAGCCAACGTGAGGCGAGCCAAATGTCGAGGAGCAGCACGCCAAGGCAGACGAACAATCGGGCCGTAACGGCTTCGCTGTATGCTGTTGGGTCATTCGGCGAGGTCGCCACGACGGCGATTTGGGCCCCAATCGATGCGACTGCCATCGACACGATCGCCGCTAACAACGGTTGTTTCATCCACAGCGAAAACAGTAAGCCCCAAGCCGTTGCCTCGACGATCGCGACGCCTAAGACTGCTAGTGTCTCGTGTATGGCTGCTTCCGCAGGCCAGCTATTATTGGCGAGGAACCAGCCTGTGAACGAAAGGAAAATCGCCAAAGCAGCAGCAGAAAATAACGCTAGCAGCACCTTACCAACAAACATCGGTAGCCAATGGTCGGGCAAAACTCTCAAAAATTCGTGTGTGCGTTCTTCTCGTTCGGCGCTGAATAGTGTGATCGCTGCTCCGACGGCGTACAGAGCTGCTGCTCCCCAGGCGATGGCAAACAGTTGGGCGGGCACGCTTTGCGCGTCGTATTGCAAGCGAGGCAAAACGTACTGCACGATCACAGCCAACACGCCGACCGCCAACAAAAAACCGCGCAACATGCGGTATTCTTTCCAGAGAAAGCGATGGAAGATCGGCTGGGCCGGGGGAGGTGAGAGGTATATTATCGTGGGGCTGTTCATGATTGTTTCTTGCTAAATAGTCGTTGATAGTGCTGCGTCGTTGCCGACGGCTCCAAGGGCGGCAACTTGGTTGTCGCCCTGCATGTATGCTACGAAAATTTCTTCAAGCCCGGGCGAGCGTACCTCGACCGCGACAATCGATTCGTGTTCGCGCAGGGCGTCGATATCGCTTTCCTGCAAATCTCTTGCGAGAACTTGCCACTGACGCGACCGGCGGCGGCTGCTTAAAATTTGGCCGGGCAAGTCGGGCGGACCTGGCGAACCGGCAGCGAGGGTGATCGTCAGCTCGTGGGTCTGACTCTTGAGCGCGTCGAGAGATTCGACGACCAGCAACCGGCCCTCGCGCATGATCGCGACCACATCGGCGACCCGTTCGACTTCGTTGATGAGATGGCTCGACAGCAACACCGTCCGACCTGCTGCGGCGATGTCGACCATGCTCTCCAAAAATTCTCGCCGCACGAGCGTATCGAGACCCGAAGTCGGTTCGTCGAGGATCAACAATTCGGGTTGATGGGCGAGTGCTAACGACAACGCCACTTTCGCTCGCATCCCTTTGGACATCTGCTTGATTTTTCGATCAACCGGGACGGTAAACTGCTGAAGCATCGTGAGATACTGATGCTCGAATCCAGCAGCATAGAAACCGGCGGTAAACCAACCGATTTCCGCCGCTGTCATCCATTCGTACAGCGCGGGCTGCTCGGGAACATAGCCAACTTGGCGGCGCACCTCTGCACCTTGCGTGCGACTGTCTAGCCCAAGCACGTCGAGCTGGCCTCCATCGGCTTCGGTCAAGCCGAGCAGCAGCTTGATGGTGGTCGTCTTGCCAGCCCCGTTTTCGCCGAGTAGCGCAAACACCACGCCGCGCGGCACTTCGAATGACACCCCGTCGAGGGCCGTCTGATTGCCGTATCTTTTCGTCACGTCAGAGAGAGAAACTGCTGAGGACATCGTTCACCTCTTCTTTTTGAGTGATTTGAGTTCCGTTTGAAAAAGCGTCTGAATTTGTTCGGCATCCAGACCGCCATGATGAGCTTCGAGCAATACCTCTTGCAGCCGAGCGCGGATGAGCCGCTTGCGCGCGGCAAGACAAATTTTGCGAGCACCGATGGAAACTATCAAACCAGTGCCACGCATCGATTCGAGTACTTCGTCATCCTGCAACTGCCGATACGCGCGGGCGACCGTGTTCGGATTGATTGTCAGCTCGCGAGCCAATTCGCGCACACTCGGCACCAACTCGCCCACAGCAAGCACGCCATCGGCGACCGAGAACTTGATCTGGCGAACAATTTGGTCGTAGACCGCCAAACCGTTGTTAGCATCAATGTGCAGGAACATAGGACAAATCCAGAAACCTTGGGGAAGAGTACGGCATCCGACTAAGCCACAATCGTCTACCGTACCATCGTTCTAGTACAGTAGGTGGTCTCGCGATTCTTGTCAAGCAATTTTTTTCGTCTCGTGTACGTCCTATATACCAAACAAGACGTTCTAGATTCACTCAAGGGCTTTCACCGCCGCTGTTCGCGGCTTAACCAACCGATGATGCACGTCGCGGTCAGCGCGACGACCAACAGAATGGTGCCCATCGCCATGCCGCGTGCAAACTCGCCCTTGCCGGTTTCGAGCGCCGTGGCGGTGGCAAGCGTACGCGTTTGGTCTTTGATGTTGCCGCCGACGATCATCGCGATGCCCAGCTCGGTCACGCAGCGCGCAAAAGCAGTCAGCACCGCCAACATCACGCCGATGCGCGCCTCAGAGACATACGTCATTCCACGGCGCAGCGTCCCAACGCCAAGCGTCCAAGCCGTTTCGCCAACGCGCGGGTCGAGCGATTTCACAGCTCCATGCGTAATACCCACGATGATCGGCACCGCCAGCAAGAGTTCGCCACACATGATGCCACAAGGCGAGTAAAGCAGTTCGAGCGGCCCAAGCACACCTCGACGCGAAAACAGGGCGTAACAAACCGTGCCAATAAAAACGGTCGGTAGCGCCATCCCCGCACGAAAGAGTAGCACGACAAGTCGATTGCCCAGAAAGTGCGATCGTGCCAGCCAAATACCCAATGGCACGCTGACCATCGTTGCAATCGCGACCGCGATGGTCGAGATGCAAATCGTGCGCAGCGCCGCGTCGAGGATCAACGGATCGCCAGCCCAAACGAGCTGAACAGCTTGACGTATGCCTTGCCAAATAAGTTCCATGGGTAGGTTAGTGGTTAGTGGCGAGCGGTCGATGGCGAACCGCCCGGCGTAAGCCTGCGGAGCATTTTAGTAACTTAGGGCAAACGCATTGGCCTAAACAAAGCTTCACCAGCCAACCGATAGTCGGCAATAATTTGCTGAGCGACGGGCGAAATAACGTAATCAGCAAACGCGCCAGCAAGCTCGCTGCGCACTGCCGCGTGTTTATTCGGATTGACGACGATTATACCGTAAGGGTTTTTTAGTGATTCCGACTGTGCCGCAAGTGGGACCAGGCTGATCTTCTCGCGAAAGTGCAAAAACGTCCCTCGGTCGGTCAGCACATAGGCAGACAATTCGTCGGCGATCGTCAGCGTCGCTCCCATGCCTTGACCGCTTTCTTGATAGCTGGGCCAATTCGGCTGTTCGCCACTCGCATTCCAAAGCAAGAGTTCCCGCTTGTGCGTACCGCTGTCGTCGCCGCGAGAAATAAACGGCACATTGACCTCGGCGATTTTTTGCAAAGCGGCAGTTACTTCTAGCCCACGCACCTCTGCCGGGTCGGACGGGGGACCAAGCAGCTCAAAAGTGTTGGTCATCACGTCTTCGCGACGAACGCCATGTCCGGCCGCCATAAAAGCATCTTCGACCTGCCGAGCATGAACAAAGAGCACATCAGCATCTCCCAGCTTGCCAAGTTTGAGTGCTTTGCCCGTGCCCACGGCAATCACATCGACACGTACCTGATGCTTCTCTTCAAACGGAGGCAGCAATTGATCGAGCAAACCCGAATCGCGTGTGCTGGTAGTTGTCGCGATCAAGAGCCGCTGCTGTGTCGGAAAACAATCGAGACAACAACCGCAACAAGCAACAAGCAGCAGCATCGACCAAGGCCATATCGATCGTCTCGACCAGCAGGTTGAATAAGAAAGAAACAATGATGACCCCAAGGAGATGTTAAAAGTCTAGAATGCCTTACGGAAGCTCCAACCACAAGTGCCAAACTTTGGACAGGCAAGCGAATCGGGCCGCTTCGTCGGCGAAGACCCGGCCCAAGACGGCACCAACTGGTGCGCCAACGCCGGCAACGACCCGATCAATTTTAGCGACCCGTCGGGACTGAGCGCGGCGGGGAATCCGCTGAACAGCTTGGCGGGCGAGTTGGGGAGTAATGTTATCTCGACGGTGAGCAATGCGTTTACCGATCCGGGAAGGATTTATAACAGTATCGGCAACTCAATTGGCCAAGCAAGCAACTTTTTTGGTGGAGCGATTAACACGGGTGTCTCGACGCTGACGTCGAGCTTGGGTGCGTCTCGGTCGACTGCCACCCTCGGCCCTGGCACGCTAAACATTCCAACCACCATCAACTATGGACCACCTCAATGTGTGTCGCCCGCTGTCCCGACATGCTTGCGAACTTGCGCTGCAAGGCGGCGACCGAGTTGGTCTTCTTCGTCGACCACTTCGTGGGCTCCAGCGGCGAGCAACTCCCAATGGAGCACATGGTAGCGGCAGCGGGCGACAATATACGCTTTGGGTGCGAGGTCGCGAACTAGATGAATCAGTTGCCGCACCGTGGCGTGGTCTGGCACCGTGACCACGACAACGTGCGTTTCGTAAACACCTGCATGTTCGAGTATCTCGCGCTGAGTCGCGTCGCCAAGCAGAGATTTCAAACCGTATCGTTGAGCAATGTCGATGTTCTCGTGGTTGAGATCGATCGCCACCATTTGCTGCTGGTGCGAGTCCATCAGACCTTCTGCAACCCGCTGCCCTGCTGGGCCGAAACCAATGATCATAATTGAATCGAGGCCGGCAGAGCGGGTAGGGATCGCTTCTTCAGGTAACATTGTGATTTCGTTGGTCGGTGTTCGTCTTGCCATCGGAGTGGCCCCGCCGTGTGAACGTCGCCATCGCAGCATCATGTTTTCACATCGCGTGCCGATCCGCGGCGCCCCACCAACGAGATAAGGAGTGAATAGTAGCGTCAAAATTGTCGCCGAAACCATCGCATGAAAAGTCGTCGTGGTGATCAGAGCGTTTCCAGCGTCATCGCTGTGGGCGGTGATCCCCAACACAAAAGAAAACTCGCCCACTTGGGCCAGACACAACGCTGAAGTAATCGCGTAACGCCAAGGCTGGCCAAAAGCACGTGCTAAGAGAGCAATGATAAATGTTTTGCCTACGACGATTGCGAGTACGATCCCAGCAACGAACTGCCAATGCGCTAGCAGCCACTTGGGGTCGCCAAACATTCCAATGGAGGCAAAAAATAATGTCGCCATCAGCGTCGTCAGGGGCCGTGTATCTGCTCGGATCTGTGTGGCAAATGGCGACACAGCCAACAGGACTCCTGCTACAAATGCTCCCATCGCCGGACTCAGCCCTACTGCATGAGTCGCCCACGCCGAACCAGTCGCCATGATCACTGCCAGCAATACGGGTAAATCGCGGTTTTTTCGCCATGTGGGGAGCAGCATAAGTCGCGGTGCGACGATGTTGAACAACGCATAGAACAGACCGATGAGAACGACAGCCAAGAGCAGCGAAAAGGCGAGTTTGCCAACGACCAGACTCCAGCTACCTCCTGTTGCCAGGATACTTACTAGCAACATCCTCGGAACCACAGCCACATCTTGGACCAGCAGAATTCCCAAAGCAGTTCGTCCGTGTTGACTATCGATTTCTGCTCGGTCTGACAGTAACCGCATTACACACGCGGTGCTGCTCAGGGCGACCATCATACCAACGACTAGCGATTCTTTCTCACCTAAGCCGCAAGTGATCGATACCGCAAAACCAAGGACCACCGTCAAGACGACCTGGAGTGAACCGGCTTTCAGCACAATGCTGCCAAGCGACAGCAGTCGGTGCGGCGAAAACTCCAGCCCAATGGCGAACAACAGCAGGGCCACGCCTAGTTCGGCAATGTTGAAAAGCTCGCCCTGAGTGGAAATCCAGCCAAGGACATTTGGCCCAACCAGCGTACCCGCAATCAAATAACCGACGATCACGCTCTGACCAAGCCGTTCGGCAAGCGTCCCAAGCACCAAGGCCATTGCCAACAAGACAAGAATGTCCCACAAGATGCTCCAAACGCCGAGTGGCGCAGCGGCCAGGATCGATAATGTGTCAAAAAACATCGGACCGTGCTCAAAGCTGGATTGGCTTTCATGGCTTCGTGACATTCGAAATACTGTCTGTCGATTCTTGCGTCTTGTCCAAACAAGAGCAAGTATTGAAACCCTTTCAAAGTATACGATTACCTGTTAGGTAGCGATTATCTATATATTGCCCACGCCTTATCTATAATACAGTCTTGCAAGACTGTATTATAGATGTAGAAGCGAAGCGAATTGAATTAGTCATTTGGGCTACTTGCGAATGCGAGGTTATTGAGATGAAACGTTTCACAAATATCCTGGTAGGTGTTGATCTTGCGGCAGAAAGTCACCTCGTAAGCAAGGAGTTGTCGCCTCCGACCGAAGAGGTGATCGAACGAGCCTTGTGGTTGGCAAAGCTTAACTCGGCCCGGCTGCTATTCACATATTCACTCGATGTGTGTGCTAAAACGCAGCGACTGATTCAAGAGGATCAGGGATCGGATTCAACGGTCGTGAACCAGGCAAACGAGGTTCTGGGAATGTTGGTCGAGAGGGCCAGTCAAGAAGGAATTGAATCAGAGTTTCGGGTAGAATTTGGGAAAAGTTGGGTTAATATCATTCGCCAAGTTTTGCGAAATGCACACGATCTTGTGATCGTAGGCACTAGGCACGCGGGCCAAGTGAAGAGTTTCTTGGTGGGAAGCACCGGAATCAAGCTATTGCGGAAGTGCCCATGCCCGGCGTGGATCGTGCAACCGCAACCAGATCAAACAATCACCTCAATTCTTGTTGCTCACGACCTTAGCCCTGTTGGCAATCTGGCGATGCAACTTGGCTGTTCAATGGCTCAACTGCACGATGCGCAACTCCACGTGCTGCATTCGGTGGAATACCCTGAGTTTGACAGCATGCTGCCACAACTGATTTCGGCAGAACAGGCTGCGGATTATCGTCGTCAGGCTGAAGAACATATCGCAGCACAGCTCAATAGCTTCGATTTATCTCTTCCAGCCCAAGTTCATTTGGTAACAGATTCGCCGGATGTTGCGGTTCTGGACTACATTGATCATCACCACGTCGAGTTGTTGGTCATGGGAACCGTGGCGCGCGCCGGGATCACTGGGGTGATCACAGGAAACAACGCCGAACGGTTGTTGCCACAGATTCCTTGCTCGGTGCTGGCAGTAAAACCGGCCGGATTCGAGTCGCCGATCACCTTGGAATAAAACAGGAACGAGGAACCTTTAACGCGAACCTTTAGGGACAGTAAACGGGGACAGTAAACGGGGGACAGTAAACGGGGGGGACAGTAAACGGGACAGGTCTAATATCGAGGACAGTAAACGGGACAGAGGACAGAACATTTAACGGGGAACATTTAACGGGACAGGTCTAATATAGGCAGAACAGGAACTGCAAACACGGAAAACTAGACTTGTAGTTCACCACATTATGCATGGATATCCGAAAAAAGGTGGCCGTTCACGGCTTCTGATCAGTTTGCCAGCAGCGACGGCGTTGGTTGTCCGTTGAGCTTAGCGGGTGGCACAGGTTGGCGAAGCCTACCAGTGTGACGACAGTCACAAGAGGGTGTGACTCATTCGTAGCACCGAGTCACCACAAAGCCTCTTGTCACCTGCGGCGACCCAGGTAGCCTTCGGCAACCTGGGCTACCCCTTTTATGAAAACCGCTGAAAACCGCTGAATACCGCTGATCAACGCTAAAAAGCGATAATCGTATTACCCCAACCTCCCTATTAGCGTTTATTGGGCGAGCGGCCATTGGTAATTTACCCTAGCGAAAACCGCAGGCTTGCGCCATTGCGGCTAGAGGGGCGTCACCTATTAGCCGCGATGGCGCTAGCCTCCGGGTTTTTTCAAGGGTCATTCTTATCTGCCGGCAGCAGTTACGTTCTCCCTTTATCTCTTAGGCATCCTACTTTTTGTATTTCCGTTTTTTTTCGTCCTTTTTTGAATTGCGATTTGGATCTAGGTCAGATCCATCATAGAAGCTGCCGTAAGACCTTGGATCTGGATTCGCGTGATAATTCGGATCCTTGGTAATGTCATAGTCATTGGTTGGTTGGTTGTCACAGCCTATGCAGTTACAGGCTCCTAGAACAAAAAGAATAGCTATGATTGATCGCATGTTATTTTCTTTATCTCAATTTCAGTAGTTTGTATTGAGAGAAAAACCACCCCCAACACCATGGTTGAAGTCTGTGCTTGAAGAAGCGGCGGCCAGCCCTCCAAGGTCAAAAGACGCAAAAAAAAACTGAAAGCCTTGGCCTGCCAACACATCCTATCCGCTGACATTTTTAGTGTCTTCATCCCTGAGTCTAAAAGTCACTGGAGATCACGTTATCATCGGCAAACGCATTC
>JAJDEE010000367.1 GCA_029259975.1 Planctomycetota bacterium | reverse complement strand
GAAGCGGCCGTCGATTTGGCAAAGATGGCGGGTCTGATACCCTCGGGTGCGTTATGCGAAATCCTTGACGAAAAGGGCGACCGGGCCACGCGCGACGAACTTCATGAGTTGGGCGCCCAACACAAATTGCACATTATTTCGATCGAACAGTTGATCGCACACCGCCGCGTTCGCGAGAAGCTTGTTTATCGCCAAGCCGAAGCAAAACTCCCGACGAAGTACGGTGACGGCAAGATTATCGCTTACGGCGTGAAGTACGAATCGCAAGAGCCACTCGTCTTTGTCATTGGCGATCCCAGCAAGGTGCCTGCACCGCTCGTCCGACTTCATTCGTCGTGCTTCACGGGCGACTTATTAGAATCTCTGCGATGCGATTGTGGCGATCAGCTGCATATGGCGCTCGACATGATTAGCCGCGAAGGCTGTGGCGTGTTGGTTTATTTGCCGCAAGAAGGCCGAGGCATCGGACTGGTCGAAAAAATTAAGGCGTACAAGCTACAAGACGAAGGCCTCGACACGGTCGAGGCAAACGTGGCGCTCGGCTTCAAAGCCGACTCGCGTGACTACGGCGTTGGTATCCAGCTGCTCAAAGACCTCGGCTTGAAGAAAGTTCGTCTACTGACGAACAACCCGAAAAAAACCGACGCCTTCATCTATGGTGGCTTCGATCTGGAAGTCCTCGACCAAGTACCGATTGTGCCGCCAATTAACGAACATAATGCTGAATATTTAGCGACGAAGCGCGACAAAATGGGGCACCGCCTACCGCCAGAATGACCGGATATCCAAGCCCCCCAATGACCCCTGATTTTCCTCACTTCCCTGTCATTGGGACTTGGTCATCGGACATTTATTTATGTATCAATTTCACGTCAATCTCTTCGGCCAACCTTACTCCTGCACTTGGGAACAAGCCGCTGAGGCACTCCAAGCCTTGCCACGAATGATCTTCGAGCCTGACGGCTCGTGGATTTGGTCAGGTGGTGTTGGCCCTACCCGCTGGCAGATCGATGGCCACCTCTTCGATTTCGACGACCGCCTGCACCGCGTCGAACTCCACGGTCATTGTCCGACCGAATCTTTCGACCAATTACTCGACTGCTTTGGTTGGCCTGAGACGGAACTTATTTTTGAACAAGTACTGGAAGGGGTGCAACTTAGCGAAAGTGCGTTTCGCATAGCTGCTGATTCGCGAACAAAGGGACATTAGGAACGAGCTTTCCAGTCGATATCGGAAAGCTGCGCCAAAGCAAGTATCAGCGAATGCGTCCCCTTGCGACCGTGTCCCTGTGCAGCCAACGCTAAATAAAGCTGCTCGGCGAGCGCCATGCCGGGCAGAGCGAGATTCATCTTCTTCGCTTCGGCCAAGACAATTCCAATGTCTTTGATGAAATGCTCCACAAAAAATCCGGGGTCGAAGTTGCCGTCGATAATGCGCGGCCCCAAATTGGAAAGCGACCAGCTGCCTGCCGCGCCCGAGGCGATCGACTGCATTACTCGTTCTAGGTCGAGTCCTGATCGATAACCGTAGAGTAACGCTTCGCAGATGCCGACCATGCCGGCACCGATAAGCGTTTGATTGACCATCTTGGTGTGTTGTCCGGCACCAGGACCTCCTTGACAAACCCAATTCGACCCCATTGCCTCCCAGCAAGGTGCCAGCGCTTCGACGATAGCCTGATCGCCGCCGATCATGATCGAGAGTGTGCCATTCTTGGCGCCGACGTCGCCGCCCGAGACGGGTGCGTCGATGCTTGTCACGTCTTGCTTGGAGGCAATTGCAGCAATTTCGATCGCCAGCGAAGG
The DNA here is from genome assembly GCA_029259975.1 of Planctomycetota bacterium. Taxonomy (GTDB): domain Bacteria; phylum Planctomycetota; class Planctomycetia; order Pirellulales; family Lacipirellulaceae; genus Bythopirellula. The sequence continues at coordinate 11,119 of JAJDEE010000367.1, read as the reverse complement.
CTCGCTAGTCGTCATGTCGACCAACACGCTACCAGCTCGACAGCCAGCTAGAACGCCATTTTCGCCCAACAGCACCTCGCGCACATCGGCCGGAAACCCAACGATCGAGAAAACGATGTCCGACTTTGCCGCCACAGCTAGCGGCGAGTCGGCCCAAGTCGCGCCCCGTGCAAGCAGGGGTTCGGCCTTCGTCTTTGTTCGAGAAAAAAGGGTGGTTTGGAATCCTGCTTCTAGCAGGTGCCCACACATGCTAGCACCCATGACTCCGGTACCAATCCAGCCAATTCGCGTCTGTTCAGGAGAAACTCTCTGACTCATAAGGTCGCTATATCACGAAGTGGAAAGAAAAACCGCTCCCGCCAAAGAAGAATCAGCCGCCAGCTGCCACAGCAGATAGCCTCTAATTCCTACTGCCCCGTAATATTTGGCGGGAACGATAAAGTCGATAGAAAATGGATTGGGGGGAAACAAGCGCCCCATCCCCACTTGTCTAGTATCGGAAACTTATGGCCCAGCGATTGGCATTTTCTCCGGTGGAAGACCTGATTCTTTACTTTTAGAGGTTCAGTGCCATAGGATTGGCACTAAGGAACCCACATCCTGGAGAAAAGACACTACGCACGTGCCATTTCTAATCGCGTCTTACTAATTCGCGAGTGCAGCACGCTGTTCCAGGACCAGGGCGACCAGCTCGGCGACCGTTTGGGTACCCAGTTTGGAGAAGACCGTGCGACGTCGATTCTCGATTGTGCGCAAGCTGACGTCAAGTTTGTTCGCCATGGCTTTGTTGGGCTGCCCTGCAACGATCAGCTCCAGCACCTGCTTCTCTTTTTCGTTCAAGCTTTCTATACGGGCTGTAATTTCGGCTCGATCTTGCTTTTTATTTCGAAGCTGGTCGTCGATCGTAAGTCCCTCTCGAATAGCGCTCCACAGGTCGTCTTCGCTGTAGGGCTTATCCAGCATGGTTACGGCTCCATTTCGAATCGCTTGGACCGTCACCGGCGTGCGCGCGTGAGCCGTTACGATAATGACCGGGACATCATGCCCTTGCTCGGTTAATTTTTTTTGCAACTCCAATCCGTTCATGCCCGTCATCCGATAGTCAGTCACGACGCAACCCGCGTCGCCTTCATATTGTTGAAGGAATTTTTCTCCCGAGTCAAAAGCCTTTGCCTGAAAATTCATGGATTGAACCAAAGCACAGACTGATTCGCGTGATTGTTCTTCATCGTCAATAACAAATACCGTGGAAAGATTCGAATTCATTTTTCTTTTACTCTTAGCTTGTAATGGGCAGCGTGAAATGAAAAGTAACACCACTCCAATCGTTGGGGTGATAAGTTAATTGTCCTTGATGGCCTTTGATAATAGTATTGCTAATCGCCAAGCCTAGGCCGATGCCCTCATGCTTGGTCGTCTGAAACGGATCTAAAATATTAACGTCGTCTGCGACTGAAACGCCTGGACCGTTGTCCGCTACGGCAACTTCGATCCCTGCCGCCGACAACTTACTCGAAACTAAGATGCGAGGAGCGGTCGATAAAAGAGTTGCTGCGGTATGTTCGTTACACGCTTCGATAGCGTTCTTCAGTAAATTTACTAGGACTTGTTGAATTTGAATTTGATCGATGGATAAATCGGGTAAACCTTCGGTAAGCTCTGTCTCAATTGACGCGTCTGCATCACGCGCCTCCATCGCCATGAAATCAACCGAGTCAAGTATGACTCGGTTAATCGACGAACGGACGACTCGGTTCGTCGCAGAAGATTTGCGTTGCGCATCGGCGGGCTTGATGAAGGATTTAAGGCGACGGGTAATTTCTCCTCCACGTACTGCCTCGCGATTAATCTGTCGGATCCACTTGCGAATCGCTTCAACGTCTAGTGACTCGCCGTCCTGTAATTTGTTCTCGATTGCCTTGGCATAGTTCAAAATTGAAAACAAAGGCTGATTGACTTCGTGGGCCATCCCTGCAGCTAACTCGCCCAATGAGGAAAGTCTGGCTGCATGAAGCAGCAACGACTCACTACGCTTCAGTTCCTCCTCCGCTTTACGCCGCGCCGTTATGTCGCGGCTAATGCCAACAATTCCTGTAATGTTACCGGCCGAATCTCTCATGGGGAATTTGTGGGTTTCCGACCATTGGCGTGTGCCCGAATCGCTGTCTTTCCAATGAGTTTCGAGGCAAACTGTTTCTCCTCGCTCGAAAACTGAAGAGTCAATTTGCTTGCAAGTCGAGGCAATCTCAGCAGGCAAAACGTCCTCGGCCTGTTTACCTAATATTTCAGAGCTTTTTAAGTCGTAGGCGCTCAAAAACGCTTCGTTGACAAAAGTAATCCGCCCCAATGTATCCTTTAGAAAGATTCGATCGCTGATCGTATCAAGCAGCTTAATCAACAATTGAAGATGTCCTGCGGTCTCAGCGGCCAGTAGGTCAGAGCTGCTGCCCGTAGCGCCGACGCTGCTGTAACCGCGTGGATCAAGTTCTTCCTGTTCTGAGTGCAAGGGTATGTCCTTCTGGGAACTATACTGAGCAAGCATTTCTACATACTGAAAAAGTGCGAAACGCTACGCTTCAGCCAGCGTGTCTTACGCGGCATCCTCCCCATACCTGCCTACCTATAATTCTCGCATTACCAGCGAACGGAAACAAGCATAATCTTGTGATTCCTCGATGTCAGAAAATGATTCTGACAAAAAAAGCCGCCTGAATCTCGCAGACGCGTAGAGCATTCTCGCAGTTGCGTAATCGCGACCGTTACGTATTGAAATTAGTGAACCCATCTCGTGTGAAAAGCAAGGTAAAGAAGGGTCCACCCCAAAAGAGCTATAGGCATATGGGTCGGGCAATGAGCTGGAATCAGCTAACAAACGGTATCCAGCGAACTGGACAAACTTGGTTGCAACACGCGTTGAGCGACGTGTGTTTGCTAGCGGATATTTCGCAACTAAATCGACGCACACACTTGGCTTGATGGCGAGACCGAACGGCTCGCGCCTGTTACCTGTTGGCCGATCATCAACGCCGAAGAATTACGCGCCGCCGGGAGATACGCCGTCTGGTCGAGGGATGAGTCGTTGCAGGGGCGAAGCGGAAGGAAACACTATGATTCTTCTGGCAAATCAAACACCTTCTGGCAAATCAAACACATAGCGATCGATGCAAGCCAATACGCCCAAGGCAAGAGCAGACCCAACAAACTTGGTCGCCGCCAGACAGCTTTGGCCGAGAAAACCGGCGGGATTCACAGGATTGACACCGTCTCCGCCCAGGTTTTGACTCCACTGCCACAGCATCATGATCGCGTCGCAGAAGAAAATGATGCACAGGACAAAAGCCACCCAAGCGGCTAGTTCGATCGTTCGCTCAAAAATCCAATCCATCATTTCCCTCTTTGTCAGCCGATTTTTTTCGTGTAGAGTTGGCCCCCGCATGAGGGTGAGCCACCCCCCGCGATTGTGGGTGTAAATAACAGCTTCAGTAGTTCCAAATTCTATGGAAAAAAAGACCAGAAGCTGTAATTTGGAACACTAATCGGCACTAATTCTTCGCTAATACGATTAGTGCAGATTAGTGCAGATTAGTGTTCTTCCCTTGTTTTTGGAACTATTGAGCTTAGCAAGGTCGCATTTGGATCGCTAGACGTCACACTCTACCAGCAGCTTTTCGGCACCTAGCCGATGACAAAAATCGCCAAACGCCTCGCCCTGCTGACGCCCTGTTTTGAAATGTCGAAAAACGGCAGCCAGCGCCGGTACGACTTCTGCCGTTGGTACCTTGTCTTTATAGACGAAATTCAGCCGATCGCCTTGCACGCGTCCGCCGAGAAAAATCGTGTACTTATCGGCCGATTTTCCGACCAGCCCGATATCGGAATTGTACGGTCGCGCGCAGCCATTGGGGCAGCCGGTCATGCGTGTCGTGAACACCTCTTCGCTTAAACCCAACTTGTCGAGTTCGGCTTCGAGCTGATCCATCATACTCGGCAGGACGCGTTCGCTTTCAGTGATCGCCAGGCCGCACGTTGGCAGCGCGGGGCAAGCCATCGACCAGCGCCGTGCAGCCGAAGTTTCTTCGGTCAGCGGCACACAATGCTCTCGCAAGGTTTTTTCGATCCGCTCGCGATCCGATTCATCCAAATCGCAAAAGATGATACTTTGATGGGCCGTCAAACGAAGCTTGGGTTTCAATTCCTGGCAAATTTGACGGAGTGCCGACTTCAGTCGATAAAGGCCTTCGTCTTTGATGCGGCCATTCTCGACATTTAGCCCATAAAACCAACGCCCATCGCCTTGGGCGTGCCAACCCATACCGTCGTTGTGGGCTTCGACAGTCACCGGACGCGGCGCAGGTAGTTCGGCACCGTAGTACTCTTCGACTTTTTGCTTGAAGCGGTCGAGGCCCCAGTTGTGGATCAGATATTTCAGTCGGGCAACCTTGCGGTCGGCCCGATTGCCGTAGTCGCGTTGTACCTTGACGACTGCCTCCGCGACATCGATCGCCTGTGTCGCGCTGACAAAGCACATCGGCTGGGCGATGGCGGCAAAGGTTTTTTTGGCACTGGGCGTCGATCCAAATCCGCCGCCGACCAGCATGTTGTAACCGATGACGGACCAATCTTTGCAAATCGCCAGCAGACCCAGGTCTTGCGAGTAGATATCGGCACTGTTGTCGCCCGGCAGACTGATGCCTGTCTTAAATTTACGTGGCAAATAGGTTGGCCCGTAGATCGGCTCAAGCGTGTGGCCATCGGAACCGCCGCCTGCGAGCTGCTTTTCGCCAGTCTCCGAATCAGTCAGCCAAAGTTCGTGGTAAGCCGTGGTGCGTGGCTGCAAGTGCTTGGCCATCTTGTCGGCCAGCGCTTGCATCTGATCGTAGACGGGGTCGCCTTTGTACGGGCAAGGTGAGCACATGACATTGCGTTCGACGTCGCCGCAAGCGGCTAGCGTCGTAAGTTGCGTCTCGTTGATGCGGCGAATTGTCTGTTTCAAATTCGATTTCAAAATGCCGTGTAGTTGCAACCCCTGACGAGTTGTGATCCGCAGTGTCGTGTTGCCTAGCTCATCGCAAAGGTCCAACTCGGCAAGCAACTGTTCGCTGGTCAGCTTGCCGCCTGGGATCGCGGTACGAACCATAAAACTGTAGTGCTTGCCGCCTTTCTTACGATCGTCGCGATTGTCTTGCTGGTAGGTGCCATGGTGTTTGAGCAACTGGATGCTGGCCTTGCCGAAGAAGTCGTTCTCGTCGGCCAGTTCAGCTGGGATCGGTTCGAGCAGGTAGTTGCTGTCCTGCTTGATAACCTCAACAGCACTTAGTTTCTCTTTTTTTGGCTTCTCAGTTCTCATGTTCTCTTTCGTTGTCACCTTGTTCAATAGCGACTGGACGGTTTCGGCGGGCGACACCGACGACGGTCGGCGCTGGTGCCTTGCTTTTCGTAGTGCACCGAGAAATCGCATGGCCAGCATACCTTGCCTAAGTTCGTCAAAACTCCAAGGCACTATCATAACCCGAACCCCAGTTTTTGCGAGTCCGACATCTCCTCCGCCAGCACTACCCTCCGCCACATGCCACGCACCACTCATTCTGCACCCGAGCAAAAAGCACAAATTCTCGGTGCAAATATCGCCACGAGCATCCTCGCAAAACCGCCTGTAGTGGCTTACGTTCCAAGGACTTACGTCCGCAGACTCGCCATTTCCCGAACGATCTAGTGCTTTGGCAGCACTGAACCGCTCGACGTGGCTGGTCGACATCAGGGCCGCGTCCTGCTAGGTCGTCGCGGCCTGAGTGCATTGGTGATCGTCGAGTACCGGTTGACGAGTGTCTCGCACGCGGCGGTACGCATTGCCAACCCACCGCTCGACGGTGCCCGCCAAGGTTCGTGGCCTGACATGCAGAGTGCTTGCTGTGCGATGGACGGCACCCCAGTTCAACTTGTAAGGCTCATCGCCACGAAGCAGATCGAGCTGTGTTCGCCCCGTCGCTAGCGCGTGCTGCGCAAGAGCCAGCAGCGAAAGGTGCCCAGCATCTTGGGCGAGTGCTGCGGTAGCGATGCCCCCTTGGTAGGCGTAAACTGCCCCGCCGTTGGCATCCTGCAGGGAATACTCAATCGCTGCAGGTTTACCGTCAATCTCCAGCTCTGCGAAGTAAAGTTGACCCTCGACCAACAGTTTTGCGCTAGCCAGTTCATGGAAGCGATTGAACTGCGAGCAATCGAAGACTCCTGTTTCGCCCATTCCTTCGCGGCGCTCGTTGTGCAATCGAACCAGTAGTGGCCAAAGTTCCTGACGCTGCTGTTCAGTCTTGACGACACGAACTGTTGCACGGCCCGTGTCGAACCATTCGCGTTGCCAGCGACGCATTCGCTTGCGGCGATTTTTTGAGCGTGTCGCGAGAAAATTATCCCAGGTCGGATCGGCATCGCCGTGTGCCAGCTCGGCTGGGAAGGAACCGAGGTCACCGATTCGCTCGGTATCAAAATCCGCTAAGTCGAGCAAACTCATCAGTGTGTTCATGGCACGATCGTCGTCGTTGATCGCCTCGAAACGGATACGTCGCCAAGCTTCGCCGGCAGAATCTGTAATCCAGCGAGCAGCGGCGGCGACAACTGCTGACTCATCCTCGGCGCGGCACAACAGCGTGTGGTGATCGGTCGAAGCGCGCCCATCGCCCAAGAACCTTAGTGTCCGCCCGGCTACGGGATGGCGCCGGGTGTACCATGGCGCAAGACCGATTAGTTGGTCTTCATCGGAATAAAAAGCGAGCGATTGCAGCTCGCACGCAAGGTCGTCCTCGCCGAATGCTTCCCACCAACTAAGCAGCCACGCAGGCGATTGCATGGGCGTCGGCAATGGCAACTGTTGCCACTGGGTCGCTAGTTGTTCAAGAGAAGTAAGATCGTTAAGGATTTCAACACGCATGGCGACCGTCGTTACTCAAGAAAGTAGTTGATGTTTTATATTGAGTGGTGTTTTCCGGCCAGTTCGGCGGCGGTGCTAGTCGTCGGTTTCAAATCGGAGATGTAATTATACAGCTCCGACGAGTTCCTCTGCTTGTTCGTGGACCGCCAGGACGGCCTCTTCGACCCCTTCGATCAATCGAAATCCGTCTGGTTCGGAAGGATCGAGAACGAACGTGATCGGGTAGGTCCACTGCTCTTTCTCTTTGCCGAACAATTTGCCGACGTAGCGGTCGACACGCGAAAGAAACTGCTTGGCATGGGCAGCAAAGCCATCTACTGCGATGCTCTGGCAAGGCCAGCCAAAACGTTCGCGCATGGTGTAATTGCCCGTGTGGACATTCAGCCGGCGGCGCGCTCGTGGGTTTTTGTGCTCTGTCGAAAGCGAAACGCACAGACCCGCAGTATTTTCAACACGATGAGGCGCAAGCTGCGGCCAAGTCAGTAGCTGACCCGGCTCGACGTCGTACACTAGGGCGTACTTATCCCAGCTCGGATCGTAAGGCACGTCTTCCGACCATTCGCCTGAGCAAACTTTCTCGAGCACTGCCGAAGAGGCAAAGCGTTTGTCAAAGTGCGGGTAGACCCAAGCTCGTTTCTGGCCGCGGATGTGCCACAGCATGTTCACCGGCATATCGACATGGTAAGGAACCCACACTGCTGGCGAGCTAATCAATAAATTGGCTGTGCGGTCCTCTGCCGTGAAATGTGTCGCACCTGCTTCGAGTTCTTCGAACAGCGAATGAATCACCTCGGCATGTTCGGGCTGATAATCGAGCATTCTCCGGCAGTTGATCCATAGGTGACCCTCTCGAATCATTTGCACAAGCTCGTCACCAGGAACGCCGTTGCGGTTCCCTGCTCGCCAATCAAACTTCTCTTTAGACTTGCCGGCCGTGTTGATGCCGAGGTGCTCTGCAGGGTGCGAATCGAAGATCGCGGCGAGCGCGTCGTCGGTGAACAAGTCTGTCTCGGCTAAGCGATGGTTCGCGACGAGCACACCTTTTTCGAGCGTTTCAAAATCTTCGGAGGTCCAATTGGCAAGAAGTGAGGGCATGGTATTTCTTTGCGGGGTGATTGGGAACGCAAGGGCTTGTGTAATTTCGTCGTGCTTGCGAATACCAAAGCTTACGTCGAAAACCTCATAGCAGCGGCGAGTGTCAAAAATCGCTCATTCAGAGATCTTTTCAGTTGGCAGCAGAGGCCTGACAACCGCTATTACCCGCTCGTTCATGGAACAGGCGCGAGCGTGCGACTGAGGCTTGCAGGCATTGCTAGCACGCCGGCTAGACCTCCTAGTATTCTCTTGCTTTGCCAACTTTCCGTAAAATGGTCGACTTACCTTGACCTGTGCATTCTATTTTGGCAAACTTCCGCCCCGCGCATTCATTAGAAAATTTAGGAGCGAGAGCAATGTACAGATGCCTGTCGATATTGTTGGCGATCAGCCTAGTTGTCGTGTCGCAAGGTTGTGGCAAATCAAGCTCTGCGCCGAGCGGCCAGGCAGTCACTTCAGATTCTGGCAATGCGTCCCAGTCTGACGAGACGATCTCGCAGGTCGCAGAGGTGTTTCTCGAAGCAATCCGCAGCGGCAATTCGGTCGTGGCTGCTTCGCAACTGACATCACTTGCCCAACAACGCATGCGCCAAGCAGATATGGACTTCGAGCTGTTGGCAAACGACCAGGCGAGCTACCAAATCGGTCGGGTCGAAAAACTCGCCGACGACGAAGCAATCGTCGAAACCGTATGGAACGAGCCGGATGCCGACGGGCAAATTCAACAGGAACAATGGACCTTAGCGCTGCAAGGCAGTGCAGGTCAGTGGCGTATTCTTGGTATCGTCGCCGACACGGGTCCCAACCAGCCACCGGTCGTCATGGATTTCGAGAACCCTGGCCAGCCGGAGGTTCCTCCTGCCAATACTGCAGGCGGCAAACCAGCGAGCAGTGCGGCACCCCAGCAGGCAACTCGCCCTGCTGCTGCCCAAGACCCTTTCCGCCAGTAATCGCAGAATCTCGCGAATAGCTAACGAATAGGCGTCTTAGAAAACACTGAAATACCGCAAAATGCCAAGATCTCTGGCTGTTCTGCCGTATTCTCGCACTGTGCAGAATCGCACTCGAACTGCGTCCGCCCCTGTATATGAAGGGGAGATTCATACTGCCCAAGTGGGCCAAGGTGATTCTCGTAATAATCGCTCGATTCGGCCACTTGACACTCAATCCAGCCGTGTTATTTTTATCGGCTTCGAGTCTGCCGTAACTGGAAAATCCTACCCAAGTCCTACATCTTTGTAGCCCCCCCCACCATTTTCGAGGCCGGCAATATCAGCACTCACGCGGGAAAGCTGCAGTAGCAGAGCATAGCCCAGAGCGAGTTGCCAGAAAACTATATATCGTGCCCGTCCGTTGTTGACCGTTGCAGCGATTTCGGGCCAACCAAGGAAAGACGGTCGCTAGGGAATGATACCCAGCCATTTTCACAGAAGGATCTGTCAAGCAAGAAGGATCTGTTTGATCGTTGTGGCCAGACACGTCGTTTTAGCCCGCAAACAGCCCAGTTTTTTCACAGAGGGGATTCTAGTATGAATCGAATTATGATTTTGGCAGTTGCCGCATTGGTAACCGTCGCAGGGATGACTGTCACGCAAGAGGCCAACGCTGGCTTGTTCAACCGCAACAAGTGTTGCAAGACCCAAAAGTGCAGCAAGCCAAAGCGATGCCGCAAGCGCCGCGCCAAGAAGTGCTGCAAGCAGACTTGCTGTGCTCCTGCACCAAGCTGTGGCTGTGCCGCTCCTGCCGCCGCACCTTGCGGTTGTGCCGCTGCTGCTCCAGCACCTTGTGGCTGCGAAGTTGCTTCGACTTGTGGTTGCGAGACCACCAATTGCAATTGCCTGAGCAAGCGTAAGCTTCGCCGTGCAAACCGCAAGGGTAAGTGCTGTGGCGCTAAGGCCAACAGCTGCAACACTTGCAGTGCTCCTGTGTCCACTTGTGGTTGCGAATCTGCCGCACCTGCTGGTTGCAGCAGCTGTGGTGGTGGCGCAACAGTCATCGAGAGCGCTCCAGCAGAAGCCGCTCCCGAAGCCCCTGAAAGCACCACCTGAGCTAAGGCTTAGCAACGTGTGAAAAATAGAAGCCGGGTCTCGTCGTGAGGCCCGGCTTTTTGCTGCGCTATGCACGCAAACCCCAGCCGCGTTGCATCACGGTTATTGAGAATGCCTACGGCGTATACTTCACGCCTTGAATCATCGTTACGAACTCTTTCTCCGCTGCTTTTATTGTCGCTTGCGGACCGTAGAGTTTGACGAACCAGGTACCATCGTTTGAGAGCGGGATGATCGCTTCACCGCCGCCGCCAGAAGGCATGATCGTCATCCGCCCGCCAGTGTCGTTGCCTGCGGCTAGTTATTAATAAGAACCACAACAAGCACCACAATCAAAAGCAGTACCAGCACGCCCAAAAGTAGGGTCGCCTTGCGTGCGCGGTCTTGGCGATGGCGCTTAGAAGTCACATACCTAGTGATGGGACTGGTCGCAGTATGCGAAGTCTCGGCCTCAATGGAGCTGGACTTTTCCACCGAGGCTTGACGAGGTTCTGGCTCCTCGGTTTGTGTCTCTGGCAAGGCTGGCGGCGCAGGTATGGCTGGAGCGGCCGGACCGTTCAGCAAAGTGATCGCTTGGCCGCCCTGTTTCCATTCAGGCCAACCGGTGCGCCAGACCCAGCTCTCGACCGGCACCCGCCCTTCGGCAACCCAACCTCGCATCACCTCGTCGCTCGCTGGGCCAAACTGCTCGCCTGAGTCCATGCGGACGTACCAAACGTCCTCGGTAGTGGACGCTTCAGCAGTCGGCGGTAGCGGCAAACTCGGTACTGGAGGCGGCTCGACACTGCTACGAGGTAATTCCGGCGCGCTAAGCCCGGAGCCAACAGCAGCAACTTCTTGAATTGCCTCCACCTGCCCGCCACTTTCGCGTGGCACCAAAAACTTGGCGTCACACTGCGGGCAGATCCCTCGCTCGCCGGCAAGAAATTCTTTCACATTGAGTTTATGCCCATTAGGGCACAGAAATCGAATACCCATCGCCCGACCACTCGCTGTTCCGAAACCAGTAAAACCCGCACTCTCAAGTGCTTTGTCATTGTCAAAAATTAGGATG
>JAJDEE010000366.1 GCA_029259975.1 Planctomycetota bacterium | reverse complement strand
CAACATCACCCCGGTCGGAGAGTTGATCGACAAAATCAACGCCGAGGCGACCTCGCAAAGTGTCGGGGTAACGGCCAGCATCAATGACGCTGGTACCGGCATCGTCATTACCGATACGGCAGAGGGCAACGGAAAACTGGTCATTGAAGACGTTAATGGTACCACTGCTGCCGACCTCAAGATTCTCAGCGGTGACTCGACGACGAACACCATTAACGGCTTTGGTTTGTTCGAAGCTCAGAATGCGAGCCAAGGAGCGCTGAGGAACGTCGCCGAAAAAATCAACAACCTGGAATCGGGCGTCACCGCCAGTGTGTTGAACGATGGCGTTGGTTTTCGTTTGCAGCTCGTGGTTGACGAAACAGGCTCAAGTAACGAGATACTGCTCGACGCGGGCAGTTCGGGCTTTGAGTTCCGCGAAACCAGCTCGGCACGTGACGCGTTGCTGGTAGTCGGGGCAGGTGACACGCCAGGCTCCGGTGTGCTGGTGAGTTCGTCCACGAATGACTTCGGCGAAGTGATCAACGGCGTCGACCTGACGGCGGTCACGACCAGCGACACGGCCATTGATCTTAACGTAACAAAGAGCAGCGACGAGCTGGTCGACTTGGTGCAGTCGTTCGTCGATTCCTACAACACGCTCCGCAGGGATTTGGACAACCTGACCGATTTCGACGCGGACAGCCAGACGACTGGGTTGTTGTTTGGCACGAACGAAGCCCTGCGGGTTGACACGCAATTGTCGCGGCTGGTCACCGATCGCTACTCGGGCGTGGGCACATTTCAATCGCTGCAAGAGATCGGCATCAGCGTCGACGATAGCGGCAAACTGAACCTCGACAAAGGGAAGCTGCAGGATGCCTTCGCCGAAGACTCGCAAAGTTTGCAATCGTTGTTCACTGCCAAAGACCGAGGCATCGTCGCAAAGTTTGAAGCCGCGATTGAAAGCCTAACCGGTTCTGAAAATGGCCTGCTAACCAATCGCGACAATTCTTTAACGACAACCATCGAAGCCAACGAAGCCCGGATCGAGCGTTTCAACGAGTCGCTCGATCGTCAACGCGAACGGCTGTTGCTTCAGTTTTTCCAATTAGAGCAAGTCATTGCCGGACTACAAACAACCCAACAAGCGGTCAACTCGTTCCAAGCGGTTCCGCCACTTAGCATCAGAGGCTAGCCGTTAGACACCTCTTGCATTGCAAACTATCCCATCCCAGTAAACTCCCAAAAGAAATAAGCGACATCATGGCCCAACCTTCCCGCGATCAGTATCTCGAAAGCAAAGTCTTTACCGCCTCGCAACCGCAGCTGCACGTAATGCTCCTCGACGGAGCGTTGCGGTTTGGCAAACAAGCGCAAGAGATGTGGGCCAAAGACGCCGATTTCCTTACGGTCGAGCCTCCGTTGATGCGGATGTTCGATATCGTCGAAGAGTTGGTCCAGGGGCTGACTTGCGGCGAAGGAGAAATCTCGAAGCAACTGGCCGAGCAATACGCGTTCGTCTATCACGAACTGGCCAACTGCCGTATCAACAAAGACCTCCAGACGCTTGACGGCTGCATGGATGTTCTCAGTTTCCAGCGCGAAACCTGGAAGCTAGCTAGCGAGCAGATGGGCACCGAGCAGGCAGCTCCTGCGGTCGCCTCGGCAAAGCCAGCGATGCCGCACATGCATTCTTGTGACACAGCGCAGATTTCGGCTGGATTCTCGCTAGAAGCTTAGGCTAGCTTTTCTTTGGTGAATTGTCCGCCCACACTGCGGTTAACATCTCACGATTCAAGGCCAAGCGATTGACTTGTCACCAAGTTCACGTCTATCATTTGGGCATGTATTTATCGTTGTGAGATTGCCTTCCTGGAGTGATGTGACGTGACTGTAGCCGAAACAAAACAGCTGATCCGCGTGGGCCATAGCCCAGATCCTGACGATGCGTTCATGTTCCACGCATTGGCCAACGACCACCTCGACACTGGGGCGTATCAATTCACGCACGAGCTGGTCGACATCGAGACACTCAACCAGCGTGCCTTCAGCGGCGATCTTGAACTCACCGCAATCAGCATCCACGCCTACGCCTTTCTACACGACAAATACGCCTTGTGCAGTTGCGGCGCCAGCATGGGCGAAGGCTACGGCCCCATGGTCATCTCGCGCGAAGCCTGTCGTGTGGATGACCTCAAGACGAAAACAATCGCCATCCCCGGCAAACTAACCAGCGCCTTTCTCGGCCTGCGAATGTGCCTGGAGCAAGATTTTGAGTACGTCTTGGTCCCCTTTGACGAAATCATCCCCGCAGTCCAAAAAGGCCAATATGAAGGTCATGCGGTCGACGCAGGACTCATCATTCACGAAGGCCAATTGACCTACGGCGAGAGCGACCTCAAGCTGATACTCGATCTGGGCGTTTGGTGGAAAGACCTCTCAGGCGGCTTGCCCTTGCCGCTGGGGGCCAATGCGATCCGAAAAGACTTGGGCGAAAAGACGATCGACGAGGTGCAAAAGCTTCTTTACGCCAGCATCAAGTACGGTCTCGACAACCGCGAAGAAGCCTTGGCCTACGCCCTGCAGTACGGTCGTGACCTCGATCAACAAAAGGCCGACAAATTTGTCGGTATGTATGTCAACGATCTCACGCTCGACTTTGGCCCAGCTGGCCGCGAGGCCGTGACCAAGTTCTTGGCGATGGGCCACGAACAAGGAATTTTGCCTGAGCTGATCGTGCCGGAGTTTGTGGAATTGTAGACGCTAGTAGGCGCTAGTTGTAAGGCGCTGGGCGCTAGTTGTGTGGCGCTAGTGACTTTGATTTTTCTTGTTCATCTTTTTCATCCCAAAACTAGCGCCTAACAACTAGCGCCTCCCCATGCCGGTTGATTGGAAAGCACATCTTGACACTGTCGTCGCGGGCAATGCTAACAAAGTGATTGCTTTGCGGCGGCACTTGCACGCACATCCCGAGCTAAGCGGTGCCGAGCTACAAACGAGCTTGTACCTCTATCAAATGCTCGGCAAGCTAGGACTCGAAGTCCGCATGGGGCCTGAAGGCTGCGGAGTGGTTGCCGAGAACCAAGCTACCCCCGGCGAGCCTGCTTTAGCAACTGGGCACCCAACCGAAAAACGCATTGCCATCCGCGGCGATATCGACGCCCTTGGCATCCAAGACAAAAAAGAGGTTCCTTATCGGAGCACCCACGATGGCGTCATGCATGCTTGCGGTCACGATGCCCACGCGGCGATTATCTACGGCACGATTCTCGCGCTGACCAGACTCCAACAGCAAGGGCAACTCCCCTGGCCGGTTCTCTGGCGAGCCATCTTTCAACCGTCGGAAGAAACCGCCTCGGGTGCCGCCAAAATGATCGGAATTGGCGCATTAGACAACGTCGAAAAAATCTTTGCACTGCATGTCGACCCAACTCGTCGTACTGGCGAAGTTGGCTTGCGAGCTGGGGCGTTAACCGCGCAATGTGACATGCTGAGATTCACTGTACGTGGTCAAGGCGGCCACGCCGCTCGACCGCACGAATCGAAAGACCCGATCGCCTCCGCTGCGCAATTGATTAGCACGCTCTACCAATTCGTGCCCCGCGCGACCGACAGCCATGACGCGGTAGTGCTAACCATAGGTCAAGTACAGGGTGGCAAAAACCCGAACGTGATTCCCGATACGGTTTGCCTTTCGGGAACGCTACGCACGCTGGACGCCGCGGTGCGGACGCGCACCATCGAACAAATCTGCCAAGTTGCCCGCGGCGTTGAAGAAATCACCGACACGAAAATCAGCGTCGATTTCCCTGCTAGCATCCCTTCAGTGCAGAACGACGCTGAACTTTCGCGGTTGGTTTGGCAAGAGGCCGAAGCAGTGCTCGGCACCGACCATGTCCGGCTCATTGCTCGCCCTAGCATGGGCAGCGAAGACTTTGCATGCTATCTCGAACAAATCCCCGGCGTCATGTTTCGCCTGGGCAGCGCTGCCGATCTCACCACTACGACCGCCTTGCACACTCCCAAATTCGACATCGACGAATTGGCTCTTTTGGTCGGAGTGAAGATTATGACACGCTCTGTGGTGATGGCCAGACGGCCAAATGACGAAACAAAAGAATAGAGCGCAGACATGGCCACAATCCACTTCACACGCAACGATCGCCCCACACTCGGCATCGAGATTGAACTCGGTCTGGTCGATGGTCGCACGATGGCGCTGTCGAGTTCTTTTGCTGAGTTAGTCAAGCGGCTACCAAAAGATAGTGCTGCGCAGTTCAAACCCGAGCTGATGCAGTGTGTGGTCGAGGTCATCACCGGCGTGTGCGAAACCGTCGGCGATGCTGGAGCGGATCTGCGCACCAAAATTGCCTCGCTCGAAGCGGTCACCGACGAGCTTGGCCTTCGCCTATGGTGGGGAGCAACGCATCCGTTCTCGCCGTGGCGCGAACAGCAAGTGACGCCAGACGAGCGTTACTATCAACTCGTCGAGTTGCTGCAAGAACTGGCGCGTCGGCTCGTGACCTTTGGGCTACACGTCCATGTCGGTGTCGATTCGGGCGACAAAGCGGTGATGATTTGCGATCGCATCTTGCGACACCTGCCAACATTACTCGCGTTGACCGCCAGCAGTCCGTTTTGGGAAGGCCGCAAAACCGGCCTGCAATCGCATCGCTCGAAGGTGATGGAAGGTTTGCCGACTGCGGGGATGCCGACGCTCATGCGTAATTGGAGCGAGTACGTCTGGCTAGTGAACCACATGGTCGACACTGGCTTCATCAACACGATCCGCGAAATTTGGTGGGACGTTCGGCCGCACCACGCTTTTGGCACCGTCGAAGTGCGTGTCTGCGATATGCCCGGCAACCTGGAAGACACGCTAGCCGTCGCGGCGTTGATTCAATGCCTCGTCAAAGCACTTTCCGACGAGATCGACGGCGGCACTTATCAACACGATTGCCACCCGATGATGGTCCGTCAAAACAAATGGCGAGCCACCCGCTTCGGCACGGGTGCTCATTTGGTCGACTCGTTCACCTACCAAGTTGTCACGGTCGCGCAGACGGTCGACAACCTTGTCGACAAGCTCACACCCATTGCGGCCAATTTGGGCTGCGAACATCACCTCGAGCGCTGTCGACACATCGCCGCCTCGCCGAGCTGGGCCGACCGCCAGCTGTCGATTCAGGCTGAGACCGGCAGCGCCGAACAAGTCGTCCGTCAATTGACCGATCTTTCTCGCATTACCACTCCACCACAAGAGTAATGCGCAACTTATTTCAAGAACTTCATCGTCAAGGAGAAAACATGCACTCACCACTTGCTTCAATCATTCAGGCTGGCACCAAGCTGTGGCTCGACTCGGTCGATCCAGAACTCGTTGCCAGCAGCCGCACATTCGGCACGACTGGCGCGACGTCGAACCCCATCATCATTAGCAACTTGATCAAGACGGGCCGCTACGACGACGAACTGGCCCGTTTGCTCGGCGAACAAGGCCTGTCCGACAACGATGCCGCTTGGGCATTAACAGATCAGATTGTCTCTGCGGCTCAGCGAGAATTCCTATCCGTTTGGCAAGAAACCAGTGGCGACGATGGCTACGTAAGCTTCGAAGTCGACCCACTACTCGAAGACCCCGACAACTCGCTTTCTCACGCCCAGCGAATTAAGCAGTACATCGAACTTGGTACACGGTGGTCCAAGGGCCATGACAACCGCATGATCAAGGTGCCCGCCACAACAGCAGGCATCGAAGCGGTCGAAGAACTTACCGCACGCGGTGTCCCGCTAAACGTGACACTCATCTTCACGTTGCGACAATATAAGGCTGCGCGCGAGGCAATCTGGCGAGGTGCTCAGCGGCTCGAGTCGCTCGACAAATTCAAAAGCGTTTACAGCATCTTCGTGTCGCGCGTCGATGTTTACACAGCCAGCGAAGTATCGCAACTTTCGCCTGCGGCACAAGGCAACGTCGGCTTACTCAATGCCAAGTTACTGTGGAAAGACAACCAACAATTCTGGGCCGAAAATCCTACCCCGCTCAAACAGGAAATCGTCTTCGCCAGCACCGGCACC
>JAJDEE010000365.1 GCA_029259975.1 Planctomycetota bacterium | reverse complement strand
GGTTGCCGTACAGCGTGACCCGAACCTGGCATATTCAGATCGGTCTGTTCTGGATCGCGACCGCCTGGCTGGCTGCGGGCCTATTCATCGGTCCCTTAGTGAGCGAACAAGAGCCTAAGGGACAACGCCTGGGCGTCAACGTGTTGTTTGCTGCCTTGCTGTTGGTCGTGGTAGGTTCACTCGCAGGCGAATGGCTGAGCATACAAAACAAAATGTCTGACACGGTTTCGTTTTACTTTGGTCATCAAGGCTACGAGTACGTCGACCTCGGACGCGTGTGGCAACTCGCCTTGTTTGGTGGCCTCTTGCTTTGGTTTTTCTTGATGATGCGAGTCTTACGTCCCGCCTTACGAAAACAAGGCGATCAGAAGCAGCTTGTCGCGTTGCTGGCTGTTTCGACTGCCGCAATAGCACTCTTTTATGGTGCCGGGCTTACCTGGGGACATCACACACATCTCACGATCGTCGAATACTGGCGTTGGTGGGTTGTTCACCTCTGGGTCGAAGGTTTTTTCGAGGTCTTCGCCACGACAGTCATTGCTTTCATATTTATGCGGCTCAATTTGGTGCGTCCGGGTGTTGCTGCTGCCTCGGCCTTGTTGTCAGCTACGATCTTTCTGGCTGGCGGCATCATTGGCACTTGCCATCATCTGTATTTTTCGGGAACGCCGACGGTCGCTCTCGCATGGGGTTCTGTATTCAGTGCCTTAGAAGTGGTCCCGCTCTGCCTGGTCGGATTTGACGCGATGGAAGACCTGCGGCGGTCGCGAACCTCGCCTTGGGTACAGCGTTATAAGTGGCCGATTTACTTTTTTATCGCGGTCGCCTTTTGGAACATGGTCGGAGCCGGACTATTCGGCTTCATGATCAACCCGCCAATTGCTCTGTACTACATGCAAGGCCTCAACACGACACCACTCCACGGACATGCCGCGCTATTTGGTGTGTATGGAATGCTGGGCATCGGACTGATGCTTGTCTGTCTACGTGTTCTGATTCCGGGGCGTGAATGGAAAGATGGTCTGATGCGTTTTTCATTCTGGGCGCTCAACGGCGGACTGGCGGCCATGTGCGGGCTGAGCCTGCTGCCGGTCGGACTCATGCAAACCTCGGCCTCGGTCGAGCATGGTTATTGGTACGCACGCAGCAGTGAGTTCATGCAGACCGATCTCATGCAAACTTTACGCTGGATGCGGGTGCCGGGCGACACATTGTTTTTTCTCGGAGCAGTCGCGTTGGTGCTCTTTGTGGCAGGATTGAAAACGGGGCACTCCTTTCAGGAAACAACACCGGAGAGCAAAAACTAATGGCAATTACTCATGCAAAACCAGGCGAAGTCGTTGACGTCGAGCCTTACGGAGCGTCATTGGCGGGAAAAAAGACCGCGACACTTTTCAAGACAGATCACGTCGAACTAATTCGACTCGTCATGTCTAGCGGGAAAGTCATTCCAGAGCATCAGGCCCCTGGTGAAATCATTGTGCAATGCCTGGAAGGACGCATCGAATTTACTGCGTTGGGCAAGACCGTAGAACTCGGCCCAGGCCAGTTGCTCTACCTGGAGGCAAAAAAGCCTCACGCGGTTCGATGCATTCAGGAGGCTTCTTTTCTGGTAACGAAGTTGTCAGGCCGATAGCAGGGAAACAAACAACAAAGAGGACTAGAGCAACCAACCAAATACCGCGATTGAACGAAGGTGTGGCCCAGCAATGATCACGGAAAAAGGTAGCCGTTCACGGCCCTAGCTTGAACAGAGTCTCACGCAAAGGCGCGAAGGCGCTAAGCAAGGAAGAAAGGGAAGGGAATCATGCAAAGACACAAAGACAGCAGGGGAGAATAGACAATGGTTACTGGACTACGTTTCGTTGTTTTTGGTGGATTTCTCCCTTTGCGCCTTCGCGGCTTTGCGTGAGTTTTCATTTTTCCGTGAACGGTTACCGAAAAAGAGACTTGCTGTAGACTCGCTAATCAAAAGCGTATTCAAACCAAAGTTGTTCGCTCTTCTTTTCCGGCTTGGTTGTGAGTTGCCAATGTTCTTCGACATAGGCTAACTCAAAAACCGACTCGTTTTTGATGCTGCGAGTCTCGATTTTTGGAGATACCGCTGCCGGCACTCGTGGTCCGGCTCTAGGAAATTCAAGGAGCTTTGTTAATTCAACCGATTTGTCAGCCAATGGGTCATCGATTTCTGATTCCTTAGCTTTCTCTTCGGACTCTTCATCTTCCTTCGCTGAACGCTTTCCGTGGAGGTAGACCGATTCCATCACGATCGTCACGCGCGCCCTGTAGTTTGCATGGGCGTCGTCAGGTGGAAAAATCTCGTGGTCTAGATTCCGTTTAGTCACTTGAATGCCATTGGCACTGCTAGGTTGAAAACGCAAAGCGCGTTCGAGACGCTCCAATCCGAATTTAAATTTAGCCACTGGGCCGGCAACAGTCGGTTCGGGCGTAGCATTCGACCCTCCGCAGCCGAGGGCGAACATCATTGTTGTAGCAAACAAAAACCGGCTAATCGAAGTGTGAGCCGACTGCCTGCCGGCCGGCAAGCAACTTGGACGAAAGGAGTGGGGCATTGCGTAAATAGACTGTAAGGGTTGAACGGTTTGGGTCGGAACCTGAGATTGCTAAGTAATAATTACTCAAAGTGAAAAGAGAATCACCACGGAGGCACGGAGGACACTGAGAAAATAGTAGGAATCACAATTTGAAGCAGGGCAGGATTCGTTGTTCTTTCAATGAAAAATACTCTGTGTTCTCCGTGACTCCGTGGTGAAATTCGTAACCGTTCACGGAAAAAAGAAAACTCACGCAAAGACGCGAAGGCGCAAAGGGAGAAATCCACCCAAAACAACGAAACGTAGTCCAGTAACCATTATCTATTCTCCCCTGCTGTCTTTGTGTCTTTCCTTTCTTCCTTGC
>JAJDEE010000364.1 GCA_029259975.1 Planctomycetota bacterium | reverse complement strand
TTTACCCATACGCCGCGCAACTATTTGAGACGGCAGTTTTTTGCCGGAAGTTTACTATCAGCCCAGCTTTACTATCAGCCCGGTTTACCGGGCTTTCCCAGCGAAGCTGGTATTAGGCCCGCCGTTTACGGCGGGTTATGCAGGACCAGACATCTCTCACCCACCTCACTCCCACCGCCTCTTCGCGGCGGTGGGAGTGAGGTGGGTAGGTTACTCCTGCGAACCCGTGCTAAAGCACGGGCCTAATACCGGCTACGCCGGAAAGGACCGTGAACGGCCCAAATGATCTCTAGGCGAGCGGCAGTTAAGGATTTACCTGATGGCGAAAGAATTGCTTAAAAATTAACCACGACGACACACCGGGCACAACGTAGATTTTACGCCGTGTCCGTCGTGTCGTTGTGGTTCACTTCGTTTGTGGCAAAAATGGATGTCGGTTGGGGCAGGTAAATTCCTATCTGCCGCTCGCCTTACTGGTCATTTTGCAAACGCGGGTTTCTATAGAGTGCGCGTGAAAGCAATTCGGGCGTCCCCGCTTCGCCGTTGCGATGGTAGTGCCACTGCTTGCCGTCGGGTAGGTGCTCTTTAGCAAGTGGCCAAGGGTCAAAGGGGCTGTAACCGAGCGCTGCTTCGAGGGCCGACGAGTTCATCGTCACATTGCCGGCGCGTGGTGGCATCGGTCCAGCTTCGATGCGAGGAATGCCCATCAATAATTTGGGGTCGTAGCCACCGACTCGGTTGATGACCTGGGCAATTTGGTAGAGAGACAATCGGCGCGGACCGCCGGCGTGGTAGAGTCCCGCTAGGTTGCTGGCCAGGACACGTTCGAAGACGCGGTTCATGCAATCGGTGTAGGTTGGTGTGCGAACCTCGTCGAAGTAGAGCGTTGCGGGGCGGCCCTTTTGAAAGCGGGATTGAATCCAGTCGATCGCGCCGGCGTGGCCATTGAAACTGATACCCATCGGCAGCGAGATGCGAAGTGTGCAAGCCTTTGGCATCCAGTCGACGAGCAACTGTTCGGCGGCGACCATCGTCTTGCCGTAGACAGTCACCGGATCGGGTGTTTCGTGCTCGGAATAGTTGCCTCCATTGCCGTCAGTATGATCGCGCCCAGCGTAGACCAAGTCGGCCGACAAATGGACGAGCCGAACCTCGCGGTCGGCGATGATCGAGAGAATATTAAGTAGCCCTTCGACATTGGTTCGCCAGGCTAGACGCGTATCGAGTTCGCAGGCGCGTAGCGCGCAGTTGCCGGCGCAATTGAGAACGCTGCGAAATTGATAGCGGTCGAATAAGCGAACGAGCGCGTCGCGATCTTCGGCGTTGCAGGCCTCAACGCCGGGTCGCGTGAAACGCCAATTGTCCTGCTGGCGGATTCCGATCACTTGGCCAGGGTATTTTTGCTGAAAGTATTCGAGCGCATTGTAGCCAGCCACGCCGGCAACACCGGTGATCAGGAGTGGGAGCGGAGGATGGGTGGCGGGGCGAAGCGTCATCTTAGGATCGTTCGTAAAATAAGTGGCGGATTTTGGTCTATAGCGGCAGGGCGCAAGTCCTCCGGTTTGCGACACCGGAGGGCTCGCGCCCTACCGCTAAAAGCATCATTTGTTTTGCCAGCGATACTTAGCGACGATTATAGCAGTTGTTCGGGTTGAGCTAAACGCAGACGCTAGATCGCTTTTGACTCGGCTTGCCTGCAAGGTACGTTTGCAAGTCGCCTACCGCGATTTCCTCGCCTAAGGTCCCACTAAACAGGCCTCCAGAATAATGACCGAAAACGATCTTCAGACCGAGAAGCCCTTGGATACGACGGCCCCGTTTCCAAGTACTTCACCCGACGCAATACTCAACCGGCTGCGTCAAGCCGAGCAGGCAATCCGCGAGTGTCTCGACACGTGTGATCCCAACGCCCTTACCGATGGCCAAGTGCCTGCGGGCCAGTTGGAGCTATCGGTCGTGATGCCTTGCCTGAACGAGGCCGATACGTTAGCGATCTGCATCGATAAGGCACATCGGGCGATGAAAGAGTATGGCATTCACGGCGAAGTCGTGATCGCCGACAACGGCAGCACGGACGGCTCTATCGAAATCGCTGCACGACATGGTGCACGCGTCGTGCACGTCAGCGAAAAAGGCTACGGCAGCGCGTTGCAAGGAGGTATCGAAGCTTCACGCGGCCAGTTCATCATCATGGGCGACGCGGACGATAGCTACGACTTTTTAGAAATCCCCAAGTTTGTTGAACAGCTGCGCGCCGGACACGACCTAGCGCAGGGCTGCCGACTGCCCAGCGGAGGCGGCACGGTTTTGCCTGGTGCGATGCCAAAGTCGCACCGTTGGTTGGGCAACCCCATGTTCTCGTTCATGGTGCGAAAGATGTTTCAAGCGCCAATCTACGATGTCTATTGCGGACTACGCGGGTTTACTCGCAAACTATACGACAAGCTCGAACTCCGCAGCTCTGGTATGGAGTTTGCGACAGAGATGATCATCAAAAGCAGCTTGTTCAAAGTCGACATTGCCGAAGTTCCGACGACTTTGCACCCTGATGGCCGCAAGGCCCACGCTCCGCACTTGCGAACTGTTCGCGATGGCTGGCGGACGCTGCGGTTTTTTTTGATGTACAGTCCACGTTGGCTGTACCTGATGCCAGGCTTGAGTTTGTGTTTGCTGGGATTGTTAGGTTACGCGTTGGCACTGCCAGGCGTAACGCTGTTTGGAGCGACGCTTGACGCGCACACATTACTCGCCGCGAGTTTGTCGGTGCTGCTTGGATCTCAGTTGCTTCAGTTCTCGGTGTTTGCCAAAACGTTCGCGGTCTCCGAGGGATTGGTGCCACCCGATCAAAAGCTGAGCCGGCTGTTGAGAATCATGAATTTGGAACGCTGCCTGCTTGCCGGTGCCTTGTCGGCGGTCGTTGGCGGTGGGTTGCTGGTGGCGGCGGTGAGCCAATGGCAGGCGGCACAGTTTGGTGCACTCGACTACGCAACGACGATGCGTTGGGTGATTCCCGGCGTGACGTTGGTCGCCCTGGGCTGTCAGACGGTCTTTTCGAGTTTTTTCGTGAGCATCCTACGCATGGGCCGCCGTTCGTAAGTCGAAAAGGAATTCTCATGGCAACCGCGACCGCCGATGCGTCAGCATTCGACGCCTATGCTACGCAGTACGAGCAAGCACTCGATAGCGGCTTGAAAATTTCAGGCGAAGGCCCCGAGTATTTTGCTCGTCGGCGAATCGAGTGGACACACCATATTCTCGCCGACGAAACGCAACCGCGACGTGTTCTTGACTTCGGTTGCGGTGTCGGCTTGGCTGTGCCGTTGATGCGTGAAGTGATGCAGCCTGATTTTGTCTGTGGTTTCGACCCGTCTCGGGCGGCGATCGAGCGCGCTAGTGACGAGCTTGGCAACGCCAACACACAGTTTACCGCCAAAAGCGACCAAATCGCTGCCGAAGTGTTCGACCTCGCCTATTGCAACGGCGTGTTCCATCACATCCTTCCTGAAAATCGCTCGACAGCGCTACAAACGGTCTATCGGTCGCTACGTCCTGGCGGCTGGTTTGCGCTGTGGGAAAACAATCCTTGGAATCTGGGCACGCGCTACGTGATGAGCCGGATTCCATTCGACCGCGACGCGATCGTTGTTTCGCCACCAACCTGCCGTGCAATGCTGCAAGCAGCTGGGTTTCGTGTAGCTCGCACGGATGCTTGGTTTCTGTTCCCGCGAATGCTCGGCTGGTTACGTCCCTTCGAAAGACTGGTCCATCGTTTGCCGCTAGGTGCCCAGTATTTGGTCCTGGCACAGAAACCTCTTGACGCGAGTGACCTGTGAGTGGAACACCGTCGGAACGACGTTGCCGGCCATTTTGTAGGCTGGCTCGCAATAGGTCGGCGTCGGTGTTGGTCTGTGGCGTTGTGGCGCTGCTGGTGGGCGCGGCGTTTACTGCTGTACGAGCACCGGTGCCAAAAGTGCACGACGAATTTAGCTATCTGCTCGCCGCTGATACTTTTGCACAAGGGAAACTCACGAATCCGACGCACCCCATGTGGGAGCATTTCGAGACCTTTCACGTCATCCAAAAACCGTCGTACACGTCGAAATACCAGCCCGGACAAGGATTGATTCTTGCCCTGGGCAGCACTATTGGAGGACACCCAATCGTCGGAGCTTGGCTTGCCTCGGCGTTTGCGGCAGCAGCAGTTTGTTGGATGCTACAAGGCTGGGTGCCAGGACGTTGGGCGTTGCTCGGCGGACTCTTGGTGGCACTGCATGGCATGATCCAAGTCCGTTGGTCGCTGAGTTTTTGGGGCGGCAGTCTGCCGATGACCGGCGGTGCGTTAATGTTCGGAGCCTTGCCGCGAATCAAGCAGCAGCCAAAATTTGCGACCTCCTTGCTGATGGCTAGCGGTGCGATACTGCTCGCCGCGACGCGACCCTTCGAAGGATTTTTAGTTGGCACTTGCGCGGCTACGGCAATCGTCGTTTGGATGTTTAGCAAACGCCGTCCTGCTTGGAAGACTCTACTTACGCAAGTGATAATGCCTTCGATGTTGGTCTTAACGGCAGGAATCCTGAGCCTGGGCTACTACAATTGGCAAGTGACTGGCGATCCGCTAAGGATGCCGTATCAAGTTCACGAATCAGAATATGGCTTAAGCCCGCTGTTTCTCTGGAAAACGCCTGGAAAAGAACCGGAGTATCGGCACGAGGTGATGCGAGCTTTCCAGACCGGCTGGGCCATGCAAGACTACCAGCAGCAGCAAACGCTATTGGGATGGCTATCCGCCAAAGTCATCGGACTCAAAGAACTGTTGTGGTTTTTCTTGGGCGGTGCCTTGTGGGTGCCGCTATTGATGGTCTGGCCGATGCTAGCCCGGCGACAACTGTGTTTTGTATGGATCACGTTGGCATTTTTTCTCGCCGCCGAGCTGACAGTGCCCTGGATGTACCCCCACTACTTTGCTCCAGCAGCGCCGTTGCTGTTTTTGTTGATCGTTCAGGGAATGAGGCACCTCGCAACGGCATCGCGTCGAGGACACACGTGGGCACGACTTGCTGTTCCGGTCATAATCTTCCTGCAATGCGCTACGACAACGCTTTTATTCGCCAAATACGCCAGTTGGCAACCCGACAGTTGGGAATGGAATCGCGCCAAGGTCGTCAAGCAACTAGAAAACACGCCCGGAAAACACCTCGTGCTGGTCGAGTACGGTCCCCAGCACTTTGGCCACGCCGAATGGGTCTACAACCATGCTGATATCGATAACGCAAAAGTCGTCTGGGCACGCCCGATGGGAGCGGCAAAAGACGCCGAACTACTAGAGTATTTCCACGACCGCACCGTCTGGCAAATTAATGCTGACGCCGAGCAACCACAAATACTGGCTTATCCAGGCAAATCCTGGCAGGCAAGGTTGTCACATTCTACACAACAATTGCGGCCCTGAATTCGTGTAAACACGGAGTGCAGCGCCAGCTCGTTATACACGTTAACGGCTAACGCCCAGTCACGACCGTCGCCCTTGCTTGCTAGCAACCGTTACGATGGCGTGACTTTTCATAAAGTGCTACCCTGAGCGCGAAGGCGCAGCGCCAAGGAAAATTCTGCTTGCGTCGAGAACGTCGTGACGGAGGACGATATCGTTATGTGTGGCATTGTGGGTTATGTAGGATCGAATGAGGCGGCCGACTTTCTTCTGGAGGGTCTGCGCCGGCTGGAATACCGGGGCTACGACAGCTCGGGTGTGGTGACGGCGCAGGACGGAACGATCGACGTCAAAAAAACTGCAGGACGCGTGGAGAGCTTGTCGCAGCTGCTAAAAACAAGCCCGGCTCGTGGCGGTGTTGGTATTGGGCACACCCGTTGGGCAACGCATGGACCGGCCACCGACGAAAACGCTCATCCGCATTTAGGCGGCGATCAGATTGTGGCGTTGGTTCACAATGGTGTCATTGAAAACTACCGTGGCCTGAAAGAAAAACTCCTCGAACGCGGCTATGAGTTTTGTTCGGATACCGACAGCGAAGTGGTCGCCCACCTATTGGCCTACGAGTTGAGAAATCTCTCCGACGATGTTAACGAATCGATCGATCCTTACGCTCCCTTGATCGTGGCGGTTCAAAATATGTTGACCCAACTGCAAGGTACGTATGGGCTGGCGATGGTTTTCCGCGATTGGCCCGAAGTGATTGTCACTGCTCGTCTGGGCAGCCCTTTGGTGTTGGGGGTCGGAGATGGCGAGAATTTTATTGCGAGTGATGGGTCTCCTTTGGCAGGTCGCACGGAGAAAATCGTTTATCTCGCAGATCATGAAATTGCGATTGTGACAGCCGACACGATCCGTGTGATTCACCGCGACCAAGGCGACGTGCGGCACGACATCAAGGTACTCGACATCGAAGCAGCCGACATCGATCTGGGCAGATTCGATCACTACATGCTCAAAGAGATTTTTGAGCAGCCCGAGACGGTGCGCAATGCACTGCGTGGCCGCTTGGATCGCGACGAGGCCACGGCCGTTTTTGGCGGTCTTAACTTATCAGCTCAGCAGTTGCAGTCGGTTCAACGGTTTGTGCTAACAGCGTGCGGGACTAGTTGGCACTCGGCGTTGGTCGGCGAGTACATGATCGAAAATCTGGCCCGTATACCGGTTGAAGTGGAGTACGCTAGCGAGTTGCGCTACCGCAACCCGCCACTCAGTACGGGGACGCTGCTATTTGCCTTAACGCAAAGTGGCGAGACGATCGACACGCTCGCCGCATTACGAGAAATGAAACGCAAAGGGCATCCGACCATGTCGATTTGCAATGTCGTTGGCAGTACGATCGCCCGCGAGGCGGACGGCGGCATTTATTTGCACGCTGGGCCAGAGATCGGCGTTGCTTCGACAAAAGCTTTTACGGCACAGTGTGTGGTGATGTCGCTGCTGGCATTGTACTTCGGACGCTTGCACCATCTCAGCTACGAAGCAGGATTGCACATTATTGACGATTTGGAAAAACTGCCGGAGCAAGTAGAGACCGCTTTGGCAACGCACGATCGTGTTCGCCAAATTGCTGAAAAATATGCCGACCGTAACAACTTTTTGTATCTCGGGCGACAATACAACTTTCCTGCGGCGCTGGAAGGTGCTCTCAAGCTGAAAGAAATTAGTTACGTTCATGCCGAGGGGTATCCAGCGGCGGAGATGAAACATGGACCCATCGCGTTGGTTGACGAGCAGACGCCGAGCGTGTTTATCGTTCCGCAAAGCGCCGTCTACGACAAGGTGCTGGCCAATCTCGAAGAGATCAAGGCGCGTGGCGGGCCAGTGATTGCGGTCGTCGACGACGAAGATAGCCGCGTAACCGAAGTGGCCGACGATGTGATCGTTGTGCCAGCCGTGTCCGATTTCCTACAACCGATCGTGGCATCTGTTCCGCTGCAAATGCTGGCGTACCACATTGCCCTGATTCGTGGCTGCGACGTCGACAAGCCTCGGAATTTGGCGAAGAGTGTGACGGTCGAGTAAAGCTCGCGCGCATACGAGTTGGGGCAAAGGGCTGAAAATCGATGTGATTCGTGTAATCCCACCATCCCCCGGCAGAGCCGAGGGCTACTTGCGGCGTGATTTTCCTGGCAATCTGACGATTGGCATGAGAAAATGGAGGCATGCATTCATTTTCTCGCCAAATCGTATTGCTGTCGGTTGCCTGCTCTTTGTTAGTTGCGGCTTCGGTTACCAAGCCGCTATTTGCCGCGATTACCGTTCAGACCGCCAAGGGCAGGGTGCTTACTGGCAAAGTCGACGAACAAACCGACGACCAGCTACTTTGGATTCGTCAGGAGGACCAACAAATTTTGCTGACCACATCGGTGCCTTGGTCAACGATTGTCGCTGCGTCAGAAGATGGCGAAAACTTGCCGCTCGATCAGCTGCCCACACTGCTTCGCGCGCGGACAACTAGCGAGCCTAGTCTCGGTTTCTCAGTGCAACGGGTCGCCTATCATGCTCCGGCGGACTGTCAGGGCACATGCCAATCGAGACTGGTACCGCGTCGCACGGCGCAAGTACGCAGTCTCAACGTCGAAGCCTTCTTGGTGAACCTTGACCAGGACGTCGAACCGGATGGCCTCGAGCTGATCGTCTCGGCACTCGACGAACATGGCCTGCCCGTGCCTGTGAAGGGAAGTCTCTCGGTCGAATTATGGGGAGAACGTATCCACTCGCATGGTTCGCTAGTGCGTTACGAGAATTTGGAACGGTGGACTCAGCCGGTGGTGCCAGTCGACTTTTCAAACGGAGTGGTAAGCTACGCGTTCCGCTTTCGCACGACGCAGCCCGAGCAGGATACGGGTTTACATTCCGATGCACTGGTCCAGGTGAGGCTGGGCGTTTTTGGAGAAGGCAATTTTTCGGCCAGTGCGCCGGTCCAGATTAGAAGGTTCAATCCGTTTCGCGATCGTTTGCAACTTACGCGCGGCAGTCGATTTTTACCGAATGAACGGACGCAAGAGGGTCGGCATCAGTTGCCCTATCGGACACCTACGCGCCGAACTCCTTAGCAACCGTTCAGGATTCGTTAGCCCGGCGATCAGTTCCGGCTCGTCTTTCCTCGCTGGAAGTAGTCTCTTCGGCAGTTTCGCTCGTTGATTGGGCCTTAGCGTCGAGGTCTTGTTTCCGGCGGTCTTGCTGCTCGCGTTTCTCAATCAACGAAGCCAGTTCTGGTGGCAAGTCTAAACGGTCTGGCATGATGGCACCTCATCCAAAAAGTAAATTCGGTAGTTCCAAAAAAGAGGAAGAACGCTAATCTGCACTAATCGTATTAGCGA
>JAJDEE010000363.1 GCA_029259975.1 Planctomycetota bacterium | reverse complement strand
CTCGGGTATTTCAATGTCGAGCGGCTACTCGAACGGCTGCGCCCTTTGCTCGAAAAAGAAGAGGGCTGGCCAGTCGTCGAAAAACTAGGGTTAACCAGCATCAAGTCGTGGCACAGTCTGGCTGGATTTGATGATCAGGGTTGCGTGGCAATGTCGCAGCTCGTCACCGACGGACGACGACGCGGTTTGCTATCGCTGTTGCCGTACAAAGAGCTGTCCGATAACGATCTCGAGATGATTCCGCACGACGTGATGATCGCCGGCGCTGTGCGTCTCGACATCAGCGAGACGTGGGAGAATATCGTGCGGCTTGTCGAGGAGTTTGACCACAGAAACGCCGAGCGCATGGAACGTGGCCTACGAGAAGCCGAATCTGAACTAGGCGTCAACATTGAGGACGACCTGCTCGGCTCACTCGACGACATCTGGACGGCGTACGTTCCCACGGGCGACCTGATGACCTCGTGGCACGGTTCCGTCGTCGCCTGCAAGGTAAAAGATGCCGATCGGCTGCGAATGGCCTTGAAAAAACTCGTCACGGTTGCCCAAGCTAACCTTCCCGCAGATCGCCGCGGCGGAGTGAAAATCGGCGAATCCGAGTTCGAAGGCCAGACGATCTACACCGTCAACGTCACCGGCGCACCCTTTCCGTTCTCGCCTGCGTGGTGCGTGACCGACGACTGGTTGATCTTGGGACTCACGCCGCAAACGGTGCGTGGCGTGATGACGCGTCGGCACGAAGAATCACTGGCCGACGTGCCCGAAGTCCGCCAGATGTTCAATCGTTCGGAATCGCCCACCTCGATCACCTACGTCGACATGCCCAAACTCGTTCGTTCGCTCTATCCACTGGCCCAAATGGGCCTGCAAATGCTCAGCTCGCAACTAGCGCGCGAAGGAATCGAGATCGACACCTCGATACTCCCTTCGCCCGATGCGATCGTCCGGCACTTGCGTCCTAGTGTCAGCACGATGGCGTATACGAACAGCGGCCCCGCTTTTTACTCGCAACAATCGCTCCCAGGCGGTGGTGGCGCAATGATGCTGGCACCAATGGCCGTGGGCGGCACGTTGCCGGCGATCATGGCTGCGCGGCAGGCGGCGCGACGCGCTCAAAGGCTCAACAACATCAAGCAGATCGCCTTGGCCTTTCTTAATTACGAATCCACTCACGGAAAATTCCCGACAAACATCTACGACGACGATGGCAAGGCCCTGTTGAGCTGGCGCGTGCGTTTGCTGCCCTACTTGGAGCAGCAAGCCCTGTATAATCAATTCCATCTCGACGAACCGTGGGATAGCCCACGCAACTTGCCTTTGGCTGCCATGGTCGTGCAGGTTTTTACGTCGCCCGGTAGTCCACCTAGCGGAAAAACGCGTTATCTCGCCTTGGCCGGGAAAGAAACCATTTTTCCTGGTAACGAGGAATTGCAAATCCGACATGTCACAGACGGCACGAGCAATACGATCATGGTTGTTCAAGCGTCTCCGGATGTCGCCGTCGCTTGGTCGCGACCGAAAGATATCGAATTCGACGCGAAGAAACCGTTCCAAGGGATCGAATCTCCCGAGGGGCAGTTCTCCGTTGCGTTTGCCGATGGTTCTTGCCGCATGTTGGGCCAATTCATCGGCAAAGAAACCATGCGTGCCTATGCAACCCGAGCTGGCGGCGAGGTCATCGTGAATCGATGACCCGATGTTGCGCAGGATTAGCACGATCGGGGCATTAGTACGATCAGGCAAAGTACACCGCCAGACGGCAACCTTACCGGACCTGCGTTTTTTGACGCTGCTACCGAGTCCCATGCTTGCCGTTTCGCATGAACAGCAAACTGCCGCTGATGCCATCCCCCCGCGCAACACGATGCTAAAGACACCGCTCGTACTTTCCGAAACCTTTGCCCAGGATCCCACCAATGCACCGATTCCGCCTTTACTTGGTTTTGCTGTTGGCGTGTTGGTGTGCCGAAACCGCCCAGGGTCAATCGCATGGTCGATGGCATGTGCCAGGCACTTTCGCTCAATTCATGGGCTACGGAAACAGTGCCGGACACCATGCACCGAGGGTTCGCACGCCCGACTGCCAACCACCACGAGCATCACGTGTAGCCTACCAGCGTTGCAATTGTGCTACGCCACAGCCAAGCTACGCCGGCGCTTGCGGCGGCAGACAGTGCAACGTGCGCTTGGCTCCGCAACAGTACGCGCCAACATATCCGCAGGCGTTTACTCATCCACAAGCGATGCCTTGGGGCGTACAATAGACGCCTTGTCTTGCCAGCATTTCTCGATGTACGCTCGGCTGGCAGCTCGAGTCTAGCCTCTGACGGATATTCGTGGATGGTTCATACAATAACAGTGCTGGCGATTGGTGTCGCCGTGGTTTTTGTCGCCCAGTTAATTTGGCGGCGGCTACGCTCGGCGCAGCTTGACGCTAAGCGTCAACTTGCAACGCTCGAGTTCGCCGATTGGCGCGAAAAACTGCAAGCCGATTTTCTAAAAGCAGCTGCTGCGACAGGCAAGCCGCGCGGGCTGAGTTGGAAGCAGTGCGACCTCGACGACAGCCAGCTCTTCGCCACCGATCGCTCGAGCGGCGAACTCTATGCCTTAGTCCGCGCGACGATCAGCTTCGAGGCAATTGCCGGCGGCGACATGGAAGATGTCGAGGCAGTCGGCAACCTACGCTGCGCGACAGCAATCTTTGCTCACCGCAACGGGTGCTGGACCACCGACGGTCGCGCCGCCTTCAATCTCGAACCAGCGCAAGCACTCGAGCGTTTTCAAGAGAGCCTGCAACCACTCGTCTAAATAGCACGCAGCGCGCATTCCTACCGAACCGCGCCCGTACGGCGAGCGACAGATAGGTATTTACCTGCTCCAACTGACATCCATTTTTGACACAAACGAAGTGAACCACAACGACACAACGGGCACAACGTAAAATCTACGTTGTGCCCGTTGTGTCGTCGTGGTTGATTTTTAAGCAATTCTTTTGCCATCAGATAAATTCTCAACTGCCGCTCGCCTAAGGAAGGCGTCCAATCGGTTTTGACGCCTGTTCGAACGCTTCCTTCGGGCGCGGCTCGGCGGTTTGTTGCGAAGCTGTCTTTGAAGTGTTGCTTCGGCAGTTCAAAATTCCCCGTTGAATCAAAGATATTTTCGCATGAGCGTACAAATGCTTACACAACAGTGCATTCTGCTACTGATCTTTTTTAGCTGCGTGTGTATGATCAGACTCGTGTTAAAAAATATTTGCTTGTTGAAGAGGAATTCAGATGACTCTAGGTGTTATTTTGCTGGCGGTGGTTGCCTTGGCTTATGCCAACGGTGCGAATGACAATTTCAAAGGCGTAGCCACTCTGTTCTGCAGCGGCACGACCAAGTATCGCGGCGCGTTAGTTTGGGCCACCGTGACGACACTGCTCGGTTCGCTCACTGCGATCTTCCTGGCCGGGCAATTGATCAAGGCCTTCAAGGGCAAGGGACTTGTCGACGCTGTGTTGGTCGCCGATCCGAGTTACGTTGCGGCCGTCGCGATCGGGGCTGCACTGACGGTGCTGCTGGCCACTCGCGTTGGCATGCCTGTCAGTACGACACATGCGATGATTGGTGCTCTGATTGGCTCGGGCCTCGCTGCTGGTTCGAGCATCGACATGGCGATTCTCAACAAAAAACTGTTGTTGCCGCTGCTGACGAGTCCGTTGATTGCGCTAGCAGTAACGATGCTCGTCTACCCTCTGCTGCGTTTCACGAGAAAAAAACTTGGCGTCGCCGAAGAGAGCTGCATTTGCGTTGGCAACCAAGTCATGGAGACCGTCCCCGCCAGTTGCTCACAGTTAGCAATCGTCGAACGCGTCGACCATTGGACTGCCTCGACCGGCACTACTGCAACTTGCAGCAACCGTTACGCTGGCCAAGTTTTGGGAATCGAGGCAGCGGCAGTCCTCGACAAGCTCCATTTTCTCTCGTCCGGCATATTGAGTTTCGCCCGTGGACTAAACGACACGCCCAAGATCGCTGCAATGCTGCTGGTTGCCCCAGTCTTTAGCGGCTTTTCCGCCTGCGCTGCTGTCGGCATCGTGATTGCTATTGGCGGACTCATCAGCGCGCGACGCGTCGCTGAAACGATGAGCCAACGCATCACCAAACTGAATCACGGCCAAGGCTTTACGGCGAACGCTCTCGCTGGGCTAATCATCATCAGTGCCAGCAAGTTTGGCATGCCCGTTTCGACTACGCATGTCAGCTGCGGCGCCTTGTTTGGCATCGGCACCATTACCGGCGCGGCACGCTGGCGCACGATCGCCACGATCCTGGTCGCCTGGGTGACAACTTTGCCGTTAGGCGGGCTGCTGGGCTACGCTGCGTTCAGCATCATCCGCTAGCTCAACCGTCAGCATGGATCGATTTCGGCAGCCACTCGCGCGGGTCTTGTCCGAACAATCGAGTCAGCACGGCGAACAGCTCGTTATGTTCGTTGGCCAACGCGTGCGGTTGCGTAAAAAAACACTCAACAGCCACGGCAAAAAACTCCGCCTGGTTGGTCGCCCCGTAATGATCGAGCAAGGTCTCTTCGCCCCGACGCACAAAACCGAGCAGCTGCTGGTATTCGGCAGCCGTAACCCGATACCATTTTTTCTCGAACTCGTAGTCGGTCAACGGCGGCGCGCCGTCCGTCCTGCCATCA
>JAJDEE010000362.1 GCA_029259975.1 Planctomycetota bacterium | reverse complement strand
ATGATGCTTTGCAAGTTCTCGCCGGTCGGATAGGCCCGTAAGAGCGTCGCACTGCATTACTTCTTTGGAGTTTGACGTTGCTGGATGAATGCTAATTAGCAACCAGTCACGCTGCACTCCCGAAAGAGGCACGGCACGAAGCTCCACGGATAGTTCAATCCCATCAGCCCCGGTGATTGACGTTGCAAGGAGTGGGCAAGGGTCTTTTTTACCAGCAGAGGTCAATTGCTGTTCGATCTGAGTCGACACAAGATCGCTCAGTGAGCAATTCCCCAGATCGCTGGATTTTATGTTGAATAACACTTCAGCTTGGTGATTGACGACTAGTAGTTTTCTCGTGTGCGAATCAAGAACGATAAAGCCCACGTCAGTCAAACGAGAAGTCTGCCAATCGGTCGCCATTTTGTCCGCCCCTGGCAGAGCCGATTCGTGCTGGTTGAAGCTATTTTTTTCCATGGCGAGTCAATGATGGGGGTAAATGGGCAGGTAGGCGTTAGGAGACATTGCCGTAGGATTTCGATTCGACGTAACCTTCTGGAGGAAGACCGCACACAAGACTACTCCTATTCATGGGTGAAGCTAATCTCAAGCTCTTGCAGGCTAGGTAAAGCAAAAGTCAAGAAAAAATAGTAAAAAAAGACTACGAACCACCTTGTTGAGCTATTATAATCGCCACATACCGCTTGTGGAAGGACGAGGCAAGTACCCATTGCCGTGGTTGTTGCGTGCCACGATTTGGAGGCTGAGGTGTTTTTACGGCCTCGGTGTTGATTAACGGCCTCGCCAAGGGGGCTGTTAACGAGCATGGAATCTCACGAGGAAACGCAACCCCCGCCAAAACAACTACGAATCGGTTATAGCGCAAGGTTCGATACGGGGAGGATTCATTTGCTAGGTCAGAGGTCGGCAGGTACTCCTTTGAGTTGTGAGCCAACTTGCTTGCGAGATTTGAGACGATACGTTGGATTGTATTATGCGACAGTGTCGTGATTACGCAACGAGTGCGTTTTGGCAGGGTTGATGAGTCACCATTATTGATTAGGCACCAGAGAACACGAAGAAAATGACACAAAAGACCGAACCAGATACGACGAAGCTTAGAAGGCTTCATGCCAGCGTATTGCGGTGGCATAGGACGCCCGCTTGCGATTTTTTATTGGGCGACGAGGACATTCGTTTTGCAGCTGATTGCGAACGCATGCGAGTTGATCGGAATGGCTCCGTCTTGTCGCTGTTGTTAGTTCGTTTGCATGAGCAGCTCCCCGAAGACGTCGATTTTTTCGCACGTGTGTTGGAAGGCCGATTAAGGGTCACTGACACGCCGGGGCTACTCAACGATGGCCGCATAGCGATCTTGCTACCCGATACAGCGGCTGAAGGCGCTTGGAAAGTTGCTGCCGACATCAGTGAGGTATTTCCCCCTGGTCCCAGTCGACCAGAGTGCGAGGTGCTCGTCTACCCGAATCAAGGAGTGGGGCACAATCACGACCAATCCGACGAGCCTGCCCAAGAGTCTGAGAAGAAAGTTGTAGGAAGCCGTGTCAAAAATGGTCCGGTTGGAACGGAGGAATTTTTTTTCGCTAAGCCGCATCCGCTTTGGAAGCGGTCGCTCGATGTGCTTGGGGGGTCGGTTGGTCTCTTGGCAAGCTTGCCAATTTTGGCGGTTGCGGCTGTGATGGTCAAGGCGACATCGCCTGGTCCCGCTTTCTTTCAGCAGCTACGCGAAGGACATGGTGGTAAGCAATTTACTATGTGGAAACTACGGACAATGCTCCTCGACGCAGAGAAAAACAAACAGGGCCTGAGAGAATTTAGCCAGCAAGACGGTCCTGCGTTTAAAATGGAAAGAGATCCTCGCACGACCGCTGTAGGACGTTTTTTGCGTTGGACGAGCATGGACGAGTTGCCTCAGTTTTGGAATGTACTGAAGGGGGAAATGTCGCTCGTTGGGCCGAGACCGTTACCGGTCGAAGAGTCGACTGCTTGCGAAGGCTGGCATCGACGCCGATTGCAAGTTTTACCCGGAATGACTTGCACATGGCAAGTTTGCGAACGGGGCAACGTGAGCTTCGACGAGTGGGTACGCATGGACTTGCGTTACGCTAAAAAACATAGCCTTCTAGAAGATATGCGACTACTAATAATGACACTTCCTTCTCTGCTGATGCAGCGGGGAATGCGCTGATCATTTAGCTGAAGATAGTTGCCTACCGAGACAGTTGCATCGGTGTATTTGCAATGGGGTTTGCAATAGCGATGCAGTGAGTATTTTCTGAATGCTATATTACCATGCGACAGAGGCAAATACCGAACGTTGAAAGACGACAGCGTGTGCTGTTGGTAGCGCATAGATTTGACGCCGATTTTTCGATGGAATCGAGATTGAGCTGGTTCCGGGCCAAAAGTGCTGCGAAAAAGTATGATGTTACAGTTTTATGTGCCGAGAATAACCCAGGCTTGCGCTGTGATCCCGACTCCAAGCCGCCAGGAGTCAATGTCGTCACGGTGCCGCATTCTGCTTTTGAAAAATGGCTGACCAGGTCCCCAGTGGGGTTTCATTTGGCGTACCGGCTTTGGCA
The DNA here is from genome assembly GCA_029259975.1 of Planctomycetota bacterium. GTDB lineage: Bacteria > Planctomycetota > Planctomycetia > Pirellulales > Lacipirellulaceae > Bythopirellula. The sequence continues at coordinate 2,400 of JAJDEE010000362.1, read as the reverse complement.
TCTTCGGGTCTTTCAGGTTGCTAAGCGTCTTCACACCCTCCGCCCGTTCTCACTAGCTCACCAGGTTAGTTACTGTGGTTTTCGCGAACCTGGTTATTGTTGGAGGCTAGGTATCCCCTTCGTTTGGGGGCCGATCGGTGGTACGCAGAATGTTCCCAAGCGATTTTTGAGTCAGTTTAGCGCCTTCGGCGCGACTAAAGAGCTGTGCCGAAGCATGCTTAATGTGTTACAGCTACGGATGGGATGGAGAGTTGGAAAGGCCTTGCAGGCGGCGAGCAAAGTATTTGTTGCCAATCGTGAAATCCAGACAAGTTTCCGACAAGCCAGAGGGGTCGAATTATCTTGCCAACTCGAAACGGGCGTCGAACGCTGTACGAGCGAGCTACGAGAGCCACGCGAGCTGCACGATACGCAACAGCCTCTACGAGTCCTCTGGGCTGGCCGCCTAGAGAATTGGAAGGCATTGCCTCTGCTACTTAATGCGGTGGCCCAGCTTCCCAAAAACATCGCAATCGAATTACGTATCGTTGGGTCTGGAAGCCAGGAACGCTACTTGAAGGGGCTTGCCGAACGGTTGGGGCTCGAAAATCGGCTCGACTGGGTACCATTGCCTGATTGTGGCGCGCGCCTGGAGCATTATTTGTGGGCCGACGTCTTTGCTTTTACCAGCCTAAGAGATACTTCCGGCACGGGCTTGCTTGAATCGTTGGCTGCCGGAGTCCCGATTATCGGACTCGATCATCAGGGTGCCCGCGACATTATGACCAAAAACTGCGCTGTGCCTATTTCTGTAAAAAATCCACAGCAAGTAATTTCTGACACTGGCAAGGCTCTCACTCTTCTCGCTGGCGACTCCAAGCTGCTGCGACAACTGAGCGATGGAGCGCTGACGCGAGCACAAAAATACCAGTGGGAACGACTCGGCACCGAGATGAACGAGGCATACGCCAAGTCGCTACGCACTGCAACCAAATTGCAAGTGCAGGAATCAAACAGGGAAGAGGCCCCTCAGTCGGCAGCGCCGGTTGCTGGATAAACTTTGTGCTGGATAAACTTTTGCTGCTAAAACTTTCGAGCTGTAGATTCTGCATATGGAGAAAACACCTACATTCAAGTCGTCTGCCATTCAGACTGCGCCTAGCAGTCGGGTGCAACGTGCGCAGATCGATCGAGAATTGGACGGCGGCAAGGCAGGCGATACCAGTGGGCAAGGCGAAGTCGTCAGTCTCGTTTCGCGTGTGCTGGGGTCTTTCGGCACTTGGGGATTCGTCGATCAGGGAGTCGTCAGTGTGACGAGCTTCCTGGTGGCTGCCTATGTGGGAAAGGTTTGTGGGAGCGTCGAGCTTGGCATATACAGTTTGGCAGTGAAAATATTCTGGCTAGCTGCTGGTATTCCCAATGCCTTGGTTTGGATGCCCTACACTTCGCGCGCACCGCGAATGAATGCGGAGCGACAGCGATATTTTCTGGGCAGTGCGACGGTACACTCGGGTCTCATTTCTGCTGTGATCGTGCTGGCTTTGCTTCTCGTTGGGTTTGCACCACTGCCAGGATTAAGCGAGAAACCGTGGTTCCTGCCCATGTGCGTTGCGTTAATGCCATTCTCTGTCTTGATGATCATGAAGGAGCACCTTCGCCGGATGCTCTTGGCCCATATGAACACGGCCGGGTTGTTGCTGGTCGATGTCCCGATTGCTGTCTTCCAGCTAGCTATTTTGGGATTGTTGGTGTGGACGCAGCGGCTTTCGGCTGTCACGGCGCTGGTCGGCATGGCTGTAGGGTGTTCTTGGGGAGTGCTGTGGATTGTGCGGCATCGCGAACGGTTTCGTATTGATCGTCGGCGAATCACGCTGCATTGGGGTTCCAATCTTCAGTTCGGCAAATGGTTGCTGGTCGTTTCTGTCGCGTTGTCGTTGGGCGACGTTTCGTACTATTGGCTTGTCGAGTCGTTTCATGGCTTGACTGTTATGGGACAATTCTCGGCTGCTGCGATTACCGTCATGTTCTTTAATCCGATCATGCTGACGGTTCAAAATCTCGCTCGATCAATTTTGTCCAACAGTTACGCACAAGGCGGTCGCGAAGTTTTGTTGGAAAAAACTATCCGGGGAACGCGACTCGTCGCTGCCAGTTTTGGCATCTTGTTTTTGGCGTTGGGCATTTACGGCGGTTGGCTAGTTCAACTTTTCTTTGGCGAGGAATTCTCTGGTTTAGATAACATCGTCGCGACCTTGTGCTTGGGTATGTACATGCATGTCCTGTGCAGCCCTGTTGAAGCCGCGCTGGCCGCGCTCGAAGAAGGGCGAGCGATGCTCGTGGCCTCGTTATTGCGACTTGGGTTGATTCTTCTCGCTGGAGTTCCACTCATCGCCTTGCTAGGGCCAGTCGGTGTCGGATATG
>JAJDEE010000361.1 GCA_029259975.1 Planctomycetota bacterium | reverse complement strand
TCAAGATAACTGCCTTCGGACCATTCATTCCACGAGTTGATTGTGATTAGTGCGGGTTGATCTGGGTGTGAATCCAAGTAGGCCTTAGCTTTGCTCAAGCATTTCGCGAAATCTTGGCTCTTCGCCAGAATCTGTGGGTGAGAAGGCATGGAATTGATCGGCGTCAATCGGCGGCTCTTTCTTTGGTCTGCGAGTATCTGACCCTAGCCGAATCTCATTTCTCGTTCCTATAATGAATATAGTTTGAGATACTTAAAATTTGCTACTGAGGAATGACGATCATGCCTGTCCCGATGGAACTCACTCGGATTATTATTCGTGAAAATTCTGGTGAGCAGGTTATTTTTCTCAAGGAAATCGAAGGCGAGCGTACATTCCCAATTCTGATCGGTTTTTTTGAGGCGACGAGCATCGATCGACGTGTGAAAGAAATCGAAACGCCCCGTCCGCTGACACACGATCTGTTGGTCGGTGCTGTCGAAGCGATGGGCGGCGATTTTCAGGATGTGATGATTACCGAGCTTAAAGATCACACATACTACGCCGTCCTACGCGTCCGCAGCGAAGGCGAGCTGATCGAAATCGACTCGCGTCCGAGCGATGCGATTGCCGTCGCGGTGAGCTGCGATCCGACGTTGCCGATTTATGTGAACGAAGATGTACTGAACGACGTTTTCGGCGAGTCCGAAGGCCTTTGACTGCGCGTTGGACGTCTAACGCTCGCGCCAGAAACTGGGGATTAGTAGCACCAATACCGCGAACAATTCTAGCCTGCCCAGCATCATCAAAAAGGTGAACAACAGTTTTGATGGCGCGGTAAAAGCGGCATAATTTTGCGTCGATCCAACGATTCCTACCCCGGGACCAATGTTGTTGAGCGTCGACGCAACGGCGCTGGCCGAGTCGATGAGCTTGTTGCTTACTGGCTGGCCAGAAATGACCCAAGTTGAATCTGGCTCAATGCCGACTAACAATTGTGTGCTGAGTGTAAAAATCAGTGACACTAAGCCAAAATAAAGTAAGATATTTCGCGCCAAATCGGGATCGACAATCGGTTCTCCACCAAGACGAATATGGCGAACTACCGTAGGGTGAAAAGAGTGTTCGACCTCACGTCGCAAAATTTTCACGAACAAGATATGCCGAATCACTTTCATCCCGCCGCCCGTGCTGCCTGCGCAGCCGCCGACAAACATTAACACGATCAGCAAGGCACGGCTAAAATGGTTCCACCGATCGAAGTCGGCCGTGCCAAAGCCTGTCGTGGTGATCAGCGCAACCGCTTGAAACAGTCCGTCGCGGAAGGCTGTTTCGTAATGTTCGCTCTGTGTGAGCAAGCCACCAGCATTGAAATCGTTGCTGACCCAAATGCCAAACGCCATAATCAGCGCCGTCGAGGCCAAGATAATGCCCACATAAACACGCCATTCGGTGTCTTTGAGTAACTGCATTGGTTTGCCCAGCAAAGTCAGATACATGAGCGTGAAATTGGTCCCCGCAAGGATCATGAACACGATAACTGTGTACTCGATCGCCTTCGACTGAAAGCCGCCCAGGCTCGAATCGAGCGTGCTGAACCCGCCGGTCGCCATCGTGCCAAAGGCGTGGCAAATCGCCTCGAACCAATTCATGCCTTCTAGCCGGAGTATGATCGCTAGCGCCAGATTCAATCCGCAGTAAATCGCAGCAAAGATCAACGCAGTATGCTGCATACGTTCGTGCGACCCCTCTTTGCTTGGCCCCGGCATCTCGGCGCGCATCAAGGCCTTGCCTGCCGACCCTTGCCCCAGTACAGCCACAAACAAAACGATAATGCCTAGACCCCCCAGGAAATGGGTACTCGACCTCCAAAAGAGTAAGCAACGCGGCACCCAAGCTTCATTTTCAATGTTCGTGAGGACTGTTGCGCCCGTCGTGCTAAACCCCGACTGACTCTCGAACAGGCTTTCAGCGACCCCCATCGGCGTGGGCGTCCCGGTGCTGTCGGCGCGAAATTTGACCTCGGCAAGGTAATAGGGCATTGCCCCTAGTATGGTCGCCAGCACCCAGCTTAGCCCGACGATGGCCATGGCCTCTTTGCGAAAAAGCGTCTCAGACGCCTTGCGCCCCAGATATCTCACCATGATGCCGACCAACAGACAGACGACAATCGAGGTCACTAGTGCCCCGAAGCCTCGAACTTCAAATGCCTCTTGCCCCCCGACTCCTGGCCAAGCAGCAGGCAAACTAAAAGCCATTGTTAAACCGATCAACCAGGAGATCATGCCTAACAAGCGAGAAACGAGCTTCAGATTCATAGTCAGTAGTTCCAAAAACAAGGGAAGAACGCTAAGCTTCGCTAATCTGCACTAATCGTATTAGCGAAGATTCGTGCAGATTAGCGTTCCAAATTACAGTTTCTGGTCTTTCTTTCCATAGAATTTGGAACTACTGATAGTGGTTTATTTCATCCGCGATCACCCGCGTCTTCAACGAGTAAAATTTGCATAATCCATATCAATACGGCCAATACGGCCAATACGGCCACATAAATCAGGCTCGCCACAAGACGCACAAAATAGCTTTCTTACGAAGAAAAATCTACCGCAGAGGCGCGGTGGCACCGAGTTTTGATTTTCGTATTTCTCCGCGTCTCCGCAATGCTACGAGATTCTTTCCTGTTTTAGGCGAACGGCAAATGAAAATTTACGGTAGGATAGGCTTCCAGCCTGTCCGTGGTGCTTTGACCGACAGGCTGGAAGCCTATCCTACGGGTAAAAACCTATCTGCCGCTCGCCTTACAGTACCAAATGACTTAATGGCTGGACTTGGCTGAAGTGTTACCTTTCTCAAACTGAAAAGAGAGTCTGCCCGCGAAACACGCGAAAGGGTGCGGAAAGTAATGCTTTCTAGAGTATTCGAGAGATCTGTTTTGGTGGTCAAGCATAGGAGTCCGTTTATTTGCCGTCCGTCGATTTCGCGTGTTTTCGCGTGTTTCGCGGGAATTTCTTGCTGCCGTTTTCGCTTCGAGTTACCTTACGATCGAACAACACCACCCAGCTAGCACACGGATTATTAATCCTGACGAGGCACTAGCTCAACTTCTCGATCGGTCTGACTCGATTCGTAAATCGCGTCAATAATCGACAACACAAACTGCCCGTGCTCGCCGGTGGCGGATGGCGTTTGTCGCGACTCGACACAGGCGGCGAAAGCGCGGGCCTGTTCGACGAACTGGTCAGTCTCTGCCAGCAAAATGCGTGTATCGACGTTGTGGCCATAGTTTTCGGTCGCCACGTCGACATGTTCGCCATTGAGCTTAAACGTCAAGCCACCACGGTCGCCAAAAAGACCAATCGTCTCGGCGCTGACCATATTTGGCGTTGGCATGTTGATGGCCCACGAAACTTGCAAGTCGAGCGAACAGCCGCCTTCGAAATGGATCATCGCATGCGCCGAGTCTTCCACGTCACAATTGCCTTCCAGTTTTGGCGGCCCTGCCCACATGTCCTCGTAGACGTAGTCCTTCATCCGCTTGCCGAAGTGAGAGTAGACTTTGCCGCTGACGCGTGAAGCTGTCGGAAAACCCATCAGCCAGCTTATGATGTCGATGATATGCACGCCCAAATCGATCAGTGGTCCACCGCCCGATAGTTTCTTGGTCGTAAACCAACCTCCCAAGCCAGGCACTCCCCGACGACGGTACAGGTGAGCCTTGGCGTGATAGATCTCACCCAAGTCGCCACTCTCGACAACCGACTTCGCGGCCTGACCGACTGACGAATAGCGGTAGACCATACCGATTTGTAAGAGCTGCCCGGTCTCCGCAGCGACCGCGTTGATCTCTGCACATTCCGGCGTGTTCATCCCCATTGGCTTTTCAAGCAACACATCTTTACCGGCGCGCAAGGCCTCGATGGCTACCTCTTTATGCCAACAATTCGGCACGCATATGACGACCGCGTCAATCGACTCGTCGGCAAAAATGTCTTTAGCTTGGTCGGTTGCTAGACACCCCGAATACAGCTTAGCAAACGATTTTGCCCTCTCAAGATCGACATCCGCCACGCGAGCGACCGTCGTCCCCACTTCCTCCGCCGCCTTGGCGTGGACCTCCCCGATCGTACCTGCACCAATAATACCTAGTCGCATGATCCTCTCCATCTCTTTGATTTTTGCCACAAACAGAATTTTTCTCTTTACCAGCACGACGCACAAGCGAGCATGAGCATGAGCATGAGGCCCGAATAACTGCGCTGCGTGCTAGTAATTTCTTCGATGCTCAACACAACCGACAATCATACTCTATCCAATCCGCCTAGAGCAACTTACCAAACGCCGCGATTGAACGAAAAAAACTATCAATATCGCCGCGAACAAAAGTGCGAGAAAAGGATGTAGTTTGAATTTGCTGGTGGCTAAAACATGAAGGCAACGGCCAACAGTAGTTGAGCTAGATTGATCATGCGGTCAGTTCTAGAGGAGAGACGATTGCCAATATGTGCAGAATCTTATGTCTGCAAACGCCTTATAGCAAGCCTCGAATACCAGAAATACCAGTGGCCGCCTTGAATAGGGTGAAGACAAAAATCAGCCCCACGATCAGGTTGAAAGATCGGGACACTTGGTGGTCACCCATGATTATCCATAGAAAACCCCCGGCTTTGCCAGGCGACTGGCAGCATTTGGCAGCTCCGTGGTTATAAGGCAAGCGGCAGATAGGTTTTTACCCGTAGGATAGGCTTCCAGCCTGTCGGTCAAAGCACCACGGACAGGCTGGAAGCCTATCCTACGGTAAATTCTCATTTGCCGTTCGCCTAAAGAGGTCTCGATCTCGTGAACCCTTAAAAGCTCATCGAGAAAGAGACCTCGCCTGTCCGTTAATTCAGGACCACCTCAAAGCGTTTCAACAGACTTCTAACTCCAGTGAACGCTTCCTTACGGTCGCGGTTCGGCGGTAATTTTGATTCTAGCAGTTGAAATGCACCCTCCTTTGCCGACATAATGGAGAGCTGGCGTTGTAACGCCCTTCAGATCGGAGCGTGGCTCCCGTCGCCTGTGGCTGTGGTACGACAGTCGCTGGGCGAGATTTATGGAGTCGTGCCATGCAGGTGCCCTTCCTTCATGGCTACTGTTGAGAGCAAAACGCCTGCTGCGGGTGGTGATTCGGCTGCGGGCGACTTAAAAATCATCTTCTTTACGGGCTGAGCGATTCGACCTGCGAGGCGCAGCGCGTCGCGACCTACGGCATCAACACACCAGGAACAGTCTATCGCATGGACGACGTGCCAATCCCGCTATGACCGGCATTTGATTCGCCCCACCCGAGCGACTTTGAAGTTTTGACGAATATCGAAAACCGCGTGAAGGCCCTTTGTGGTGTCAGCAGTTAGTTTTTTTCACGCAAAGGCGCGAAGGCGCAAAGAAATCCCAACGTATTTTACAGAGAACCTCATTTTTTAACTTTGCGTCTTAGCGCCTTTGCGTGAGACTTTTTATGACCGACCTAATCAAAATTTACCGTGGCACTGTCTACGATCCCGCCAACGACATTCACGGCGAGGTGCGCGATCTTTGGGTCGAGGACGGCAAACTTATCGAGTCGCCAAGCGATCCTACAAAGCCCGTTAATCGCACGATCGACGCGACCGGCTTGGTCGTCATGCCCGGCGGCATCGATATGCACTGCCACATCGCCGGCCCCAAGGTGAACGTTGCCCGCAAAATGCGGCCTGAAGACAAGCGTAAGGACGAGCCTATCCATCGCACCGCAATCACCCACAGCGGCACGATGGGCAGCGTGCCCAGCACTTTTGCGACGGGCTACAAGTACGCCGGCTTGGGCTACACGACGGCCTTCGATGCTGCGATTCCACCGCTCGGCGCACGCCACGCCCACGAAGAATTCGGCGACACGCCTTGTCTCGACAAGGGGTTTTACGTGTTGATGGGCAACAACCATTACGTCATGCAGTCGATTCAGCAGGGCGAACCGCAAAAACTCAAGGCGTTTATCGCTTGGTTGTTGAAGTCGGCTAAGGGTTTCGCGCCGAAGTTGGTGAACCCAGGCGGTGTCGAAGTTTGGAAGCACAAACAGGCGGGCAACGTCCACGGACTCGACTCGGTGGTCGACCACTTTGGGGTCACTCCCCGACAAATTATTAGCCAAGTCGCTCACGCCGCCGACGAGCTGGGCTTGCCGCATCCGGTGCACATCCACTGCAACAATCTGGGGATGCCGGGCAATTGGGAAACAACGCTCGAAACGATGAAGGCGCTCGAAGGCCGCAAGGGACACATCACCCACATTCAGTTTCACAGCTACGGCGGCGGCGAGGGCGACGAAAACACTTTTAATAGCAAGGTCGTGCCGCTGGCTGAATATGTCAACTCACACGCGAACATCACCGTCGACGTGGGGCAGGTACTTTTCGGCGAAACAACAAGCATGACGGGCGACGGGCCGCTCGGCTATTTTTTGTCGAACGTTTACGGCGGCAAATGGTTCAGCGGCGATACCGAGATGGAAGCCGGCTGCGGCATCACGCCGATCAAATACAAAAACAAGTCGCTTGTCCACGCCTTGCAATGGGCGATCGGCCTGGAATGGTATCTGCTGGTCAAAGACCCATGGCGGGTGGTGATG
>JAJDEE010000037.1 GCA_029259975.1 Planctomycetota bacterium | reverse complement strand
CACCAGAGCGAGACCAATACCAGCCAGACACATCGATTTACACGCAGCATATTCACCTCAGCAACTGATTTTGTGTTGGGTGTGGGGTCGAACCCTCGTCCGTCCTATTTGTCCCATCGCCCCTTAGTTCTCACCTCCTATAATAACGCGCCGAGCGGACGTAGGCACGGCCATATTAGACGTTGGACAGGCTTCTTGCCTGTTGGTCTGGCCCATTTTGTGTTTGATTGACCGGCTAGAAGCCCTTTCCTACGCTATCAAAAATTGGCAAAGCTTGCCCTAAAGGGCTATTGCAGACAAAATAGACAGTATGGCAGCTTGCACTTGGAACAGATGGCTGATCAGCGCATGAGTCGCCTTCGTCAATTAATTCGTAAGTCCCTTTCTCGCGCCGAACGTGCGCGCGTAGCAACCGACCGCGACTACACCGCCTGGTCTGCGAGCTTGGCATTACACTTGCTGCTATTAATCGGATTAGCGACTGCTTCGATCGTGATCCCCGGCAAGTTGAATGAGCTTACACTTTCTTACGAAGTACCCGATCTGCTGGAAGAAGAACCACTGCCGCAAGAATTTCTCTCTGCCGACGAGCCTCTCGAAGACATTGGTGCGCTCAGCCAAGCGGGGCTTGAATCGGCGCGCGCTGCTGCCGAGGTCGTGGACGATCGATCGTTGGTGATTTTCGAGCCGGGAGAAATCACCGATTACGGCGAGCAGATGACGCTCGAGGTCGACACACCAGTTTTTCAAGGGCCTGAATTCTCGGAGACGCTGCCTGTCCAAGGAGCTGGCAGTGTCGGTACGACGGGGGCGCTCGGCGCGATCGATCGCATTACACACGAAATTATGACTTCGGTCGAAGTGCAACCCACGTTGGTCGTCTGGCTGTTCGATCAGTCAGGTAGCCTGAAAGATGAGCGGGCGAAAATTTTGAAACGATTTCGCAGCATTTACGATCAGCTGGGCGTTGTCGAAGCCTCCAACAACCCGGCCTTCAGCAAAGACATCGACAAACCGTTGCTCACGGCAGTCGTCGGCTTTGGCTCGACGCCGCGCATGTTGACGGATGAGCCAACCGACGACATTGAAGCTATCGTTGCCGCAGTCGAAGCGATCGAAGACGATGACAGCGGGCGCGAGAATGTGTTCGAGGCAATCGCCAGATCGGTCGACAAGTTTCGCACTTATCGGCGCAAGCGCCACGGTAGCCGTAATGTGATGCTCGTCGTTTTTACTGACGAGTCGGGCGACGATGTCGAGCGACTCGACGAAACGGTCGACCTGTGCCGAAAGCTGGCGATGCCAGTCTATGTCGTCGGTCGCCCGGCTCCGTTTGGCCGCGAGCACGCTTACGTCAAGTGGATCGACCCCGACCCGAAGTTCGACCAGCGTCCCCAGTGGGTGCCAGTGAGTCTTGGCCCCGAGTCGCTGATGCCCGAGCGGCTTAAGCTACATTTCCTTGGTGCCGGTAACGAGGATCAGCTACTTGACTCGGGCTACGGACCGTACGCGCTAACGCGGTTGTGTTACGAAACAGGCGGGCTTTACTTTTCGTCGCATCCCAACCGCAAGGTCGGTCGCAACGTGAGCGGTCGCGAGACGAGCAATCTGGCCGCCCATATCAGTACCTTTTTCGACCCGCAAGTGATGCGGCGTTATCAACCCGACTATTTGTCGGTGCAAGAATATCGGGCACGGCTGCAGGCGAACCGCGCCCGTGGTGCCTTGGTGGCTGCGGCTCAGTTGTCGTGGGCTTCGCCGCTGGAAGATATTCGTCGGCGGTTTCCCAAGCGTGACGAGGCGCAGCTAGCTACGATTTTGTCAGTGGCTCAACGCGAGGCGGCAGTGCGGCAGCCGAAATTAGATCGCCTTTATCAAACCTTGCGAGCCGGCGAAAGCGATCGAGACGAACTCAAAAGCCCTCGTTGGCGCGTTGGCTACGATCTGGCGATGGGGCGATCGTTGGCTGCCAAAGTTCGTAACGAAGGATACAATGCGATGCTAGCCAAAGCGAAGCAAGGGATGGCGTTCACCGAAGAAAAAAACAACACCTGGTTCCTCAGCACTGACGAAGAGTTTGCCAATAGCAGCCTTGAAAAGTTGGCCGAAAAGGCTGACTTTTATTTGCAGCGCGTGATGGAAGATCACGCCGAGACTCCCTGGGCAAAATTGGCTGCGCGAGAACTACGCACCCCGTTAGGCTGGCGCTGGAAAGAGGGCTACACCTACATTCCGCCACCGGTCGTGCAAAACAACAACGGCGATGCCCGCCGACAACAACCCAATCCGCCACGCCGTCCCACAGGTCCAACGCGACGCAATCCACCACCACTTTAAGATATTTTTCTGATAGAACAATGGAACACGGATCAGAATTAACACCGAACCGCGACCGTAAGGAAGCGTCCAACTAGGTTAGAACCTGCTGAACGTTGCCTTTCGGTCGTGGTTCGGAGAAAAGCCGCACGATGATCGCCGCTTACGATCCTCCGCGTTCTTTCTCCTTCTAAATCAAAATAGCGTTACCACGCCAGCTACATGCTGTTCGACTTTTCCCTCAACTTCGAGCAAAAGTGCCCCCTCGTCGTTGATGCCACGGCAGATTCCTTCCGAATGGCGCATACCGAGATCGATCTTGATTTGCCGGTCTGACAAAAAGCAGCGTTGCCGCCAACCTGCACGCACTTGGGCATTCCACAAATCGGCGGGCTTGATCCGTTCGGCCAGCCGTTTGAGTACCTGGACCAGTACGTCGGCCAGAGCAACGTGTCGCCCAGTCTGGTCAATCAATGCCGTCGCGCTAGTTTGCAAGTCTTCGGGCGCTTTCTCGACTGAGTTATTCACGTTGATCCCGATCCCCAGCAACAACCGCCCCTGTCGGTTACGCGGCACCTCGACCAAAATGCCACAGATTTTTCGGCCTTCAATATAGACATCGTTCGGCCATTTGAGTTGCACCGCAGGCAGCACCGCAAAGCTAGTGGTCGGCACGTCGCGAGCTAGCAACACTTCCAGAGCCTCGCAGACAGCAAGTCCCACCGTCAAGGAAACCAATGGCCAGCGCTCGATGGGCAGCTGTGCGGTCTCGGTCGCCAGCATGACCGAGAAAGTCAACGCACCCCGACTCGACCACCACTCATTGCTACCCCGTCCGCGCCCAGCGGTCTGTGACTCGGCCAACACTAACAGCGGGAATTGCTCGTCGGTCTGCTGGGCAAGCTGAAACGCACGATCGTTGGTCGACCCCACTTCGTCATGGTAGTCAATGCTAGTAACAAACGTCTCGGCCACTAGGCGTTCGAGATCGGCTGGCGAGAATTCGCTATCTTTCTTGTTCATTCGTTAGGTATCGACCCCGATCCGAAGCTCGTATTCGCCTTCGACGCGGCGGCTATGCCTTGCGTATTGAGTGACCAGTCGTACTTGTTGTAGACGATTTCTTGTTGGCCTTCGCGTGCTGCTTGCAAACCGGCGGTGGTTTTTGGCGATTTGACTCGGCTGAGCAAAAAATCTAGCACACCGTTCGTGCCACCGAAGTCCTCGCCGTACCACTTTAAGATCGGGCTGAGGGCGACCTTCTTTTCGGTGGCGTTATAACTGACATAGGCTTGATTGTTGGCGAAGGCACAGGCTTGATCTTCTAGCTGGCTCTCTAGCCGGTCACCGACGAAGGCTTCGGGTCGAATCGTCGGGCAGCTTTTTGCGGCACAAACTAACGCCATGTGGATGCGCGGCTCCTGAAACACGGGGCGGATTTTTTTGTGCTCCATGGTATTTAGATCAATCGTTTCGCCTGCCAAAATGTGCTCGGATACGTCAAAAAAACCTTGGCCTTGGGCATTCTTGTAGTCGAGTACGCCGCTGTCGATTTTGTGAATCAGCACACCGTTAATCACGAACGCATTGTACGCATTGCACAAAAATGCTAGCCGGTGTTGGTTGTCGGGCAGTTTGTCTGGCTGAGCCGACGCCAATTGGGCGAGGTACGTTTTGAAAAGATAGTTGCGTTTCAGCCCGTCGTAATCAATCAGCCCGTCAGCCACGTACGTCCGTAGCAGATGATCCCATAGCTGTTGATCGACCCCTGATGCGTCGAGCTTGATCTCAGGGTAGGTGTACGGCTGAGGCAATCCACGAAACGCCCACACGGCCACAGCCACAGGCATCAGGAAACTTGCCAGTGCTAACCACAACAATGGGCCGGAGTACTGTTTTTTCTTCATCGCGTTGACCTTTCAGGTAATGGCGAATGCCTAAGTATTTCGTCATTCGGATTTCGTCGTTCTTGTCTAACTTCGTTCACCCAACGCTCTCTCGTTGATTTTCGGGATGTCGATGGAGTTCAAAATAGGTAACAAGACTGTATTGTCTGCGCCGGCGTCGGTTCCGGCAGGGTAGGGCTTATTTGCTGGCAACTCGCCGAAATGCAAAATTTCCATCGGGCAGCGTGCGATGCACTCGGCACAGCCAACGCAGGGCGAATCTTTCAGCGTGACGGGCAGGCCTTGCAGGGCGCGCGACTTGATGTCGATGCCCATCTGGCAGTATTGGTTGCAGATATTACAGTCGATGCACTTGCCTGGCTCCGCCGAAATTTTGAACCGCGACCAACGTCCCCAAAAATTCATCCAAAAGGCCAACGGACACCAGAACCGACACCAAATCCGCTGTCCCAAAAACGGGTACACACCGATTGCCAGCGCACCGGCGAAAAACGTGCCGACCATGGAGTTGTAGTATCCCAGCGGCGTATCGATACCCATCAGGTGTAGAATCGTCACTAACACTGCCAGCGGAATCACTACGTAGCCAAAGCGTTCGACCCAGCGAGCCTGATCGCCTTTTGGCCCCCGATGACGAAACGAGCTACCGACCGTTTCGGCCAGCGCACCGCAACTACATACATGCGAACAATAAAACTTGCCGAAAAACAGCGTAAATACCGGCAAGATCACAAAGGTCAAAAACACTGCCCAGACGACGCCGAACACCGCGACCGCCGTCCACCAACTTGGCTCGCCTTGGCCGGCAATCGGATCGAGATCGAATGCGGTCATGTTCAGCGGCCAAGCATTGAGCGACCGTGTGAGCAGTGGCGTCCACGGATTTTTCCCCCACACCGACACCAGCAGCGTCGGTAAGCCCCACCATAAGGTCCAGTTGAAAAAGATATTCGACAGGTTCCGCCTCCAAATCAAGCGGTTTTTATAACGAACTCCCCAATAAATCCCAAAGCCAAGAATGCCGGTAAAATAAAGCAGATAGTAAAGCGAGTAGAGGTTTGAGAAACGCGAATGGATAACATCAAATAGCCAACCGAAGCCAGGAATGAAGATTTGCTCCGAGCTTTCAGCCACCGGTAGCAATGAAAAATGCTTCGACTGGAAGTAGACAAAGTAGCCAACCAAGATGCCAATCGCACAGTAAATCACCCGTTTTGCGGTCCACACACCATCGAGCTCCATGCCCGTGTCGAGCAAAAAGTCGACAGGCGGCAACGTGCCGATCAGCACCAGCACATTGTCGTTCGCCAAGGTTTGCAGCTCGCCTCGAACTTCGAGGTCGACTTGGTCGTCTCGAATTTCCTTAACGTTCGACTCGAACAGCACCGTCAGCTTGCCTTCGTCGATGGCTGCTTCAAGAGCTTGTCGATTGTCGAGTTTCAGCCGAAAGAAAGCGTCGCGGCGATACGACAGTGTCACGCGGTTGTCATCCATCAACATCAGCGCTGCTTCGATGGCCGAGTTGCCACCACCGACGATCAAAACATCGTTGTCGTGATAGTCCTTCGGCGTATGCAGCCGATAGACGACTTTGTGTGCTTTATCCTCGCCGGACACTTCGAGCTTGCGTGATTCGCCTTGACGACCGATCGCGATGATCACATTCCGCGCCGGAAACGGTTTTCCACCTTCGACTTCAACCTCAAAATCGTTTTCGCCCCGCTTACGAATCCGTTTGACCTCGACACCTTCTTTAATTTTGAGCTGGTTCTCGTGGATCGCCTGATCGACCATCTCTAAAAATTCCGACTTCTCGCGATCGCCCTCAACCTGTAGGCCGCTTTTGTTCTGCAAGAAACGAGGCTCGGAGTATACTTTTTTGCCCGGCGGAAAACCACGGACCGTGTTAGCGACATGCGAACGTTCGAGCACAACGTAAGTAAGGTTTTTCTTCTGCGCTTCGATTGCCGCCGAAAGCCCCGCCGGCCCACCGCCAATAATGACAACATCCAACGGACCGTTATCTTGGTCCTTGCGAACAAACGCTTTCTTACGTTCCATCCGCTCGATGACTTCTGCGCCGTGGTTGGCAGCAATCTTTACCAGTGGCACACCGGTAACGTCGCCAATCACAAAAATGCCTTTGACGGTCGACTGATAGCTGCTGTCGATGATCGGCAAGATCTCTTGCGGTGGTACCGTAGCGAAATAGGCCTTTTTCTTTTTGCGCGCCGAAGTTTTTCGAGACGATGGCAGTTCGGAATCAGACGCTGAGCCGTTTGAATTCATCGTGTGTAGGTCCGGAAGACAGGTGGCACCAAAGAAAAATCTCTGAGCCACCCAATATACAACGACAAGAAATTTGTGACAGTGCGATGTGAAACACTTCGAGAGTGCTATCACACAGAAATCGGCACTCAGCCAAACACCCGCTCCACCAGTATCAGTTCGTCGGCCACATATCAAATCCGTTTAAACTGCCGGTCGAGCTGCTCGCGCGTAAACACCAGCGCTGTCGGGCGCCCGTGTGGGCAGTGGTGGTGGTCTTGGGCCAAGTGCCGCTGGTCGAGCAAAGCGGTGACTTCCTCGGGCGTGAGGCTATCGCCGTACTTCACGGCCGCTTTACAGGCGATCATGTGCATCAGCTCGTCGAGCAAGTCGCGAACTTCGGGTTTTTTTCCCTCGGTCTGCAACTGCTCGGCCAACCCACGGACCACTTCGGCGGGGCTAAAATTCGCCAGCATCGCCGGATAGGCCGAGACCAGCACGGTTTCTCCGCCGAAGGGTTCGATTTCGACGCCCAGCTTCGCCAGCAGTTCGCGGTTTTCTAAAATGGTGGCTGTTTCGCTGCTTGCCAGATCGACCGGCTCGGGCACCAATAGCCGTTGCCGCTCGAGCGCGCCACCGAGGACTTTGTCGCGCAGCAGCTCGTACAGAATCCGTTCGTGCAGCGCGTGTTGGTCGATAACCTCCAGCCCTTCGTCGTTTTCGACAACGATGTAACGATCATGAATCTGTAACGCACGCGACGAAGCGTGTGGCGCAGGCACATAATTGTCGACCGCTGAGTCTACGCGTAAGCTGGCAGGCGTTTCCGCAGGTTGCGAAATCCCCCCGTCCGAAAATGGCTTAAACGGATGCAAGCTCAGCGATTCGCCAGAAGCTGCCGGCGGCAAACTTTCCGCACCGCCAGGCGAGCTAAGCTGATTTTTCGCCCAATCGAACAGCTCGCTGGTCTCGGGAGTGCTGGCGGCGATTTCGTTCTGCGCGTTGATCTCCGTCGTTGGACTTGGCACAGCACCGCGCGCTACGAGATCGGTCGTGAGGAACTTGCTGCGCAGCGAGCCGAGTAGCTGACTGTAAATCCGTCCGCCGTCTTGAAAACGGACTTCCATCTTGGTCGGATGCACATTGACATCGACCATCGCCGGCGAAATTTTTAGATGCAAAAAACAAATCGGATACCGCCCCGTCAGCAGCAGCCCACGATACGCCTCGCCCAACGCATGTTGCAGCGACCGATCGCGAATAAACCGCCCATTCAGAAACAGATATTGCAGCCGATTATTCCCCCGGCTCTGCGTAGGATTCGCCACAAATCCATGCAAGCTCACTTGCTCGCTGTCATCGCCAATACCGGGACTCTCGATTTCAATCAGGCTCTCAGCCAACTCTGTCCCCAGCAGCGTCGCGACTCGGTCACGTGTCTCACTCGCTGGCGGCAAGTCATGCACCAACCGCCCCCCATGATTCAACGTACAATGAACCCCCGGATAAGCCCGCGCAAGCCGCGTCACCGCCTCGGTGT
>JAJDEE010000360.1 GCA_029259975.1 Planctomycetota bacterium | reverse complement strand
GATCACAAAAATTGTTTTCACGCCCGCAACCAAGTCCATCGCTCCGCCCACAGCCGGAATCGCATCAGCAGCGCCGGTCGACCAATTGGCGAGATCGCCAGCGCCGGATATCTGCATGGCTCCCAGCACGCAGATATCAATGTGACCACCACGAATCATCACAAAGCTATCAGCGTGATGAAAAATCGCCGCACCGGGCACCATCGTCACCGGTTTCTTGCCGGCGTTGATCAGATCGGGATCTTCTTGCCCCGGCTCGGGGTCTGGCCCCATGCCGAGCAGGCCATTCTCGGTTTGGTAGATAAACTCTCGGCCCTCGGGCACAAACTGGGCGACCATCTCGGGAATGCCGATGCCTAGGTTCACATAGCTACCGTCGGGGATATCAAGCGCTGCGCGCCGGGCCATTTGCTCGCGTGTCCAGCCTTCAATTTCGCTCATGGATAGGGCACTCATGGATAACATAGTCCTGCTGCGACAAGCTTTGATTCCTGGGCCGGATTTTCGACCAGCAATACGCGATTGACAAAAATCCCCGGCGTGACGACCTGCTCCGGGTCAATGTCGCCCAGCTCGACAATCTTTTCCGTTTGAGCAATCGTGATGTTCGCAGCCGTACACATGATCGGATTAAAATTCCGCGCCGTCTTGTTGAATAGCAAGTTACCAAAGCGATCGGCACATTGACATTTGATCAACGCAAAATCTGCCTTCAGTCCGTGTTCCATCACGAACATCTTTCCATCGAACTCACGCTCTTCTTTGCCTTCTGCAAGTGGTGTCCCGACGGAGGTCTGCGTGTAGAAAGCAGGAATGCCTGCGCCCCCCGCGCGAATGCGCTCGGCGAGTGTGCCCTGGGGCACTAGTTCAAGTTCGATCTTGCCGCTGCGATACAAATCGGGAAAAACGGTTGAGTTGGTGGTGCGCGGGTACGAGCAAATCATCTTCGCGACGTTGCCGCTCTCGATCAACGCGGCGAGGCCGACATGACCGCTGCCGGTGTTGTTGTTGATCACCGTCAGGCCGCCGGCACCTTGGTCGATGAGGGCGTGAATCAGCTCGATTGGACTACCCGCCTCGCCAAAGCCCCCAATCATCACGGTCGCGCCGTCGAAAACCTCCGCTACTCCTTCCGCTGCGGTAGCAATGGTCTTGTCTATCATCTTGTCGCTCGCAAACACTGACGGGGCATTACGTTAAAACCAGACCCCTATTCTACTGTAACCGCTTCGATAGCAACAACACCCGCCAAGCCGTGCTCACGAAATTTGCCAATATCTGCAAAGTCACCTGGAAACATGCGGAGCCTACTTATTGGTCAAACGGCTGCCGGATGATATCCTAAAGCACATGCCAGCACGCTCGTCTAAGTAGGAGTACCCGCAATGCCAACGCTAGAAACAACCGTCAACGGTCTCAAGTTACCCAACCCGTTCGTCATCGGCTCAGGCCCTCCCGGAACCAACGGCAATGTCATCGGCAAGGCGTTCGACGAGGGCTGGGGCGCAGTTATCTGCAAGACAATTAGCCTCGAGGCCGACAAAGTGACGAACGTCCAGCCGCGGTACGCGCGGTTGCGGGCACGCGACTCGAAGGAAATCATCGGCTGGGAAAACATCGAGCTGATCTCCGACCGCAGCTTTGACGTGTGGGTCGAGGAACTGAAAGCGGTGAAAGACAAGTATCCCGACCGAATTCTCATCGCCTCGATCATGGAAGAGTTCAACAAAGATGCTTGGCAAGAGATCACCGAGCGTTGCCAAGACTTGGGCGTCGACGCTTTCGAGCTAAACTTTTCTTGCCCACACGGTCTACCCGAGCGGAAAATGGGCGCGGCAATGGGCGAAAATCCGGAAATTTTGGAAGAAGTTTCCGGCTGGGTGAACGAAGTATCCAAGGTGCCTGTGTGGGCGAAGCTCACGCCGAACGTGACCCACATCGAAGATCAGACGCGCGCCGCCTTCCGCGCAGAGTGCGAAGGAGTCGCCGCGATCAATACGATTCGTAGCGTGTTGGGCGTGAACCTCGATACCTTGCGCCCCGAGCCTTCGGTCGAAGGTTATACCACGCCCGGCGGTTATTCCAGCCGGGCGGTGATGCCGATTGCGCTGCGGATGTGCATGGAAATATCGAAAGTCATCCGCGAGGAGTTTCCCGACCGTACGCTCAGCGGCATCGGTGGCATTGAAACGGGCGAAGACGCGGCACAGTTTATTCTGCTGGGGGCCGATACCGTGCAGGTATGCACTGGCGTGATGAAGTTTGGCTACCGCATGGTGGCGGACATGTGCGAGCAATTGCTGGCGTTTATGGAGAAACACAAGTTCGAAACACTTGATGACTTCAAAGGCCACAGCCTGCAGTATTTCACAACGCACTCCGATCTGGTCGCCCGTCAGGCCCAAGCCCGCGCCGACGCCAAATCGGCCAAAGACAAAAAGATGATCGATGCCGACGACCAATGGAGCGGCGACGATTTTGTCGATCAGAGCGACGCACTGGCGCGTGGGTAACGATTGAGGTAACCGGGCCGCGGCGAACGGCATTGATTTCAAAAAACCGCGCGGCCCGCAGCTCCGTGTGCACCGATTTGTTATGCCACGTACGCTACAATTGACTGAACCGTACTTGTGTTTCAGTGACAACCACAAAAGCGTCTGCAAGTTGATCTCTGTATCCGTCAAGCAGTTTTTCAATCGCATCAATCTTTGACACAGCACGTTCATCTCGAAGACGAAGAAATACCACACCGTGATTCGGCCGTTTTTCACGACAGACCATTTCACCAAAATCCTTATCGTTGGTGATCAATATCCAGTTTTCGGAATATGCCTTGGCAAGAATGTCATCATCCGCCATCCCGCGAGTTTCATCGAAGACGGAAAAAACTTCGTGGGACTGATTGCGTAGCCACCGAGCAACGGTCGGACCGGTGCATTCGTCCACAAGGAATCGCACTTACGCCGACTCCGCGACCAGTGGCATGAATGCCGCACTGGACAAAGACTGCGAAGCAAAAAGCAAGCAAGCTTGCACGTCTTCTGGCGAGAGCCCTTTGTATTCGTTGAGGATTTCCTCAACGCTGGAACCGTGAGCCAAAAGGTTGAGTATGTGTTCTACGGACAGCCGCGTGCCCTGGACCACCGGTTTGCCAACCATTACCTTGGGGTCACATGCTATTCGTTTAAGAAGTTGTTGATCGCTCATGCGTTTTGTCTCCAGTCACCTATTCTACTCAGGCACGCCCTAGGGAGGCAAGCCTAGCGTTCAAGGTGCCGTTTCCACGCATTTTGTGTGATGCTTGAGCCGATGCCAGTCAACAACTCCCCCTATAAACGGGATCGCAAGGATAAACATCGAAAGCCTCGATGCAAGCAGCGTACCGCTCCCGAATCTAAACAGAACAATCGCAACTAGAAAGTACGGGCCAGTGCACCAGAGGAAGCGAAAACCAACCCTCGCCATGATGTCACTGTTGTCTTCAAGCGGAAGTTTCTTGGTGAGCCACCGCCAAATGTTCATAGGTAGCCTCCTTTGACATAACGTTTGAATTCAGCGGGCCGGGAATAAGCGTTGCTGAGCGAAGCGAACCAGCCCGGTCTTTCCGGCTCCGCTGCAATTCTTGGTTATCTGCCGATCAGGAACTCCTCTGCTTCCCCAGACTCCGCAACCGATTTGATTAGTTCGTTGCGTACTTGAAGTAGTCGGGTCATGTAGCGTTTGAGAAACAGGATATCCGCGATTCGTCCCAAAAATCCGAGTGGTGAAGTGTAGTCAAACCGATCCTTCATCAAGGTGCCATCTTCATCAGATTTGAAAACATGGTCATGATCAAATCTGCGGAATGCACCGCGAACCATTGAATCACGAAAATGCCTAGGCCGATCGTGTTGCGTGATCTTAGTCGTTAAGTGCTGCCGTACACCAAAGTGAGTTGCTTGCCACGTTACGTCTTCACCAAGCCCAATCAGCCCATTTGTGCGCCCTGCGATTGCAGTTTCTTTGGTGTGTGCGGTCGACTTGACGTGCAAATCAATACTGCGCGAAAGATCGAATACGACTTCAACGGGAGCATGAATCTTGGCCTCAAGTTCGATGACGGGCACAAACTACCTTGGGCAGATAACAAGAGATGGGTGGGGTTTACCTTGACCTAACACAATAATAGCCAAACCCTCAATCCGCCACAAAGTCTTACAGCAAGTTGGTTTAAGGCAAACAAGGACTTGCCATGCCGTTTTATTGCCGGATTTACGACGCTACAATTCGCCGACAGCACCTCTCTTTTGACCATTTACAGGCAAAAACCCCCGCATCTCCAAAATAAATGGTTGTAATGTCGCGATATGGCGATATAAATGATGGAGGAGCTGTGAAACTCGCTCCGTTGGGCTTTTTGGCAAGCGAAGAGTCGTAGGATAGGCTTCTAGCCTGTCCGTTGATGCGACTGACAGGCTAGAAGCCTATCCTACGGGTAATCAAAGAAAGGAGACGTGCCATGAAGATCGTCATCGTTGGAGGAGTTGCTGGTGGGGCTTCGGCGGCGGCACGTGCCCGACGGCTTGCGGAACAGGCGGAGATCATTCTTGTCGAGCGTGGTCCGAATGTGTCGTTTGCCAATTGTGGGCTGCCTTATCACATTGGCGAAACTATCGCCGAGCGTGACAAGCTGCTGGTCGTTACACCTGAACTGTTGAAAAACCGGATGAACCTAGACGTGCGTGTTCAGTCTTCGGTCGAGTCAATCGATCGCAAGAACCACACGGTACGCATTCATAATCTTTCCACCGGTGATGTGTACGAGGAGTCGTACGACAAGCTGATTCTTGCGCCAGGCGCCGCGCCCCTCCGGCCGCCGATTCCGGGCATCGATCTGCCAGGAATTTTTACGCTACGCAATTTGACAGACATGGACCGTATCAAGAAGGTGGTCGACGATGGCATTCGTGAGGCGGTGGTCGTAGGTGCTGGGTTCATCGGTCTGGAGCTTGTCGAAAACTTTGTGCAGCGCGGCATATCAACCACTTTGGTCGAATTACAAGATCAAGTGCTGCCGCCGCTCGATAAAGAGATGACAACCCCGATAGCCGAAATACTGGCCGAGAAAGGTGTCGAGCTTTTGCTCGGCGACGCTGCCGAAGAATTCGTCGAATCGGACAGTGGTCTCACCGTACGTTTGAAATCGGGCAAAGAGCTGTCGGCACAATTGGTGGCGTTGGGGATCGGCGTACGCCCCGAGAATAAGCTAGCCGTCGAAGCGGGACTAGCGGTCGGTGAGCGAGGTGGCATCCAAGTCAACGAGCACCTGCAGACCAACGACCCCGACATCTACGCCGTCGGCGATGCGATCGAAGTCACCGATTTTGTTCTCGACACGCCGACGCAGATCCCACTTGCCGGTCCCGCCAATCGTCAAGGACGAATCGCCGCCGACAATGCTTGCGGACGTAGCAGCACCTATCGCGGCACTCAGGGAACAGCCGTGCTTGGGCTATTCGGACAGACTGCCGCGATGACTGGGGCTGGGGAAAAGACGCTACAACGCGTTGGTCGTCCCTATCGCATGGTGTATGTCCATCCCGCCAACCACGCCGGCTACTATCCGGGTGCCGAGCAGATGACGCTGAAGGTGTTGTTTGATCCCGAAACCGGCAAGTTGCTTGGGGCACAGGGCGTCGGCGGTGCTGGCGTCGACAAGCGAATCGACGTGTTGGCCGTCGCTCTGCAAGCTGGCATGACGGTCTACGATTTAGAAGAGTTGGAACTCGCCTACGCCCCTCAGTTTGGCTCGGCCAAAGATCCCGTCAACATGGCCGGCTTCGTGGCGGCAGGTCTTTTGCGTGGCGACCACCCGCAAATCGACTGGACAACTCTGCAATCGCGTCTCGACAAGCAGGTGCCGCTGTTGCTGGACGTC
>JAJDEE010000359.1 GCA_029259975.1 Planctomycetota bacterium | reverse complement strand
GCCTCAAAAGGTGGGTAAACCTGCTGGCGAGGAATGCTTATCGCAATATCAAAGTCGCTTTCGCCAGCAGAACTACCCACCCTACAAAATCCTAAAGGTTTCGCCTAAAGGCGAGGGTTTTAGACCCATCGCAAGGACAATAAGATGCAACTCCGTTGGAAAGCGAGCTTCTCGGCCAGCTGTCTCCACGCGGCAGCGAGTATGAGCGAAAGTTTACCGGTCGTGGACAGCGCGATCGCAGCCGCTCTGTACCCGCCAACTGAAGCATTGACGGGCGAGCTGCAAGCTTGTGGTTTCGCTGTCGAGTCAACGCTGCCGCTACTTGTTGAGCTTGCCGCAGATTATGAAAACAATCGCGAGCTGATCGAAATGGCTGCTCGGCGTACCCTGGGCGTTGGCGCAATAAACGAAGCAGGTATTTCTCGCTTGGCCGGATGTGTCGCCGATTTGAAAGCCGCCTGGTTGCGCAAGCAGCCTAGTTTGGTCGAAGAGCTGGCCGTCCGTGGTCGGCCGCTACGCGAGCAGTGGGAAGCTCGTGGCCCGGGTCTTTTACACGCAATGACGAAATTAACGGTCGAAAATTTCATTGCCCCGTCGGCGGAGGTGGTGCTAGTCAGCCCGTTGGTAGGTGGGCATGGTCGGACGCACTTGCTAAGCAATCGCGTGACTTTCGAGGCGCTGCTGGCGAATCCGCACCCTGGGCTGCCCGAAACATTACGACTCGGTTGGCTGCTTGCGCAACTGAATCTCGACGTCCCCGTGCTCAGCGAACCGGTTTCTCAGCTGAGACTGCCGCGGTTGGCCAGCTTGGCGACATTGCCACTAACGCTGGCCGCCGCCGAGTCGGTCGAGCTGGCTACGTTTGACAAGTCGACACTTTTACAAGCAATTAAACTCTGGCATCTCCCGCCGACGCTGCCCGACGAGGCTCCGCAAAAGTTGTTCGACTGGTGGCAAACCTACGATAGCAGCAAGACGCGTTGGCCGGTGGCGATGATGGCACTCGATCGGATGATGGGCGATTGAGTCGACGGCGCCAGCCGCGAGTCAATCAAATGGAAAGATAAGCTTTGCGTTGGGGTATCCTCAGCGACTAGCGCCGGCCACTCATTCTGCATCTGCATCTTCAGATTTGAGTGGAGCAATGGCCGCTATCACTTCTCGCATCGATTGCAAACGATTTTCTGGTTCCGGAACCAGACACTTGGCAATGATGCTGTCGATAATAGGATTAACGTTGGGGCAGTATTTTGATAATGACGGCGGCGTGGATTGGCCGTGGCTCATGGCTGCTAGCCCGTCACCGCTACCACGTTGCCAAGGAAGTTCGAAAGCAAACATTTCGTACATCGAGGCTCCGAACGAAAAAATATCAAGCCGATGGTCGGTCGACTTTCTGCGCACCACCTCGGGAGCCATGTAGTTCGGCGTACCAGTACGAATGCCGGGCTGCATAAACTGCGGCTGCTCGGGGACGGTCAAGCCAAAGTCGATGAGCTTGAGCGAACTCGCATCGGACGAGCAGACATAATTGCGAGGACAGATGTCGCGGTGGATGTAACCTGCTTCGTGTACAACCAGCAGTGACTCGGCGGCATGTCGCATCAGCGCTAGTCGATTGCCGTTGAGCAACTCGCTGCGACCGATGATTAGCGAATTCAATCCAGGCCCTTCGAGGAATTCCATGACAAGGAATTGTTCGCCTTTGGTGGTCTGGCCATAGCCGTGGGTGGTGACGATGCGCGGATGGTCGAAAGAGGTTGCGATTTCGCCCTCTGCAGGCTTGTCGAGGCCACGGAATCGCATTTCTAGTTGGTCGTGCTTTTTTTTGTCGAGAATCTTAAGCCCTACGATTTGGTCGGTTTCGCGATCGCGAGCCATGAAGAAATCGGACATGGTTCCCGAGGTCGCTTCGCGCAGGAATTCGTAGCGATTGCCGATGTCGACCTTGCCACCCTCAAGAATAGATTTGAAAAACGAGCTGATGCCCATGGTGATTTAGCTGCTCTGGGGGGAGACTTTGGGAAACGAAGAAAGATGACTCAGACCCCAATCTAAGCTAGCCAGTGCTGGAGGGCAAGAAAGAGTAGCTGTGGGAGGCAAAAAACAATGCGGCCGCCCAAACGCATAGGGCGACCGCATCGTCAGGGAGGGAGGAGATTACCCGGCTGCGACAAGGTAAAATACTTTGCCACAGCCTACGCTTGAAACTTTGTTTGATCCTTTCATCTTAGAGGACAGATGTCGGAAACCAATCTTCAGCGACTCAAGCTAATTCCATTGGGGTTTGAGAAAAGGGTTAGGCGGTCTTGTCCACCAGCTGGACGAACCGTCCGCCGCTGGTGTACTGACCACGTCCAGAAAAACGACACCACGAGAGATCGACTTCAGCAGCAATCCGGCCAAGGTTCAGACCCTCCAGCACAACCAACGCGCGACGGTCGTGCAGAGGCTGAGGATGTTGAAACGTGATACCACGTTCGTCGAAATCTTTCACAACAATCTGGCACGAAGGGCCAGTTTTTCCATGCTCGTCAAACGGTACAAGATGCGCCTGTAGACGCCTGCGATTGCGTAATTGATGAGCAGGAGCATCCGCATCCGCGTCTTCGAACCCGGGGCTGCGATACTGAGCAACCGCTGCGGAGACTAGGCGACGGAGTTCTAATTCGCCCTGGCCCAATTTTTGGGACCAAGTGCGGGAATATTGGTGTAATTTCATCGTGTGATCCTCCAGGTTTTGAAGCGGCCGCGCCGCTACGGACGCGGCCACTCCAGGTACTTTCGATCATTTCCGAAAAAAGTAGGCGCCTCGCATCATTCAGGACCCCCGTCCTGTCAGCAAGGTTCATCACTCGTGTGAGTGCCTCGAAACTCGAAGATCCGTCATCAAGAAAAGGTTGCACGTCACTTGTCGTGACCGCCAAGGTGTGCGTCGGGCGAGCCTATGAGGAGCCATTCAAAAGCTCGCCTCGGCAAGGCAACTGTTGTGTCTGCCCGGCACACTAAACCTTACCCGCGCAATCGAGGTTGCACGGCACGCATCAGCGAAAGTTCACGCTTTTCAAGAAATTCTCACTGAGAAAATCGGCAAGGGCGCAAAGGTTTGACAGATGCCTTGCTGGATAGGGCCTGCAGTGGGAACGTGACGGTTGTGTTGATACCGTTTGGTAGCTGCAATCGAGTGTAATACATAAATGAAATCAATAGGAACCGCAGATGGATACCGATGAGCGGCGGGTTGCTATAATCCAACTATCAGCAGAAAAACTTGGCTCCGACGTATCGTGGTAATCAAATGTATCGAATCATGGTCTTCATGTGCTTGCTTAGCTCACTAGTGATAGCCTTCACGAGTTGGGGAGCCTGTCCAAGTTTCACGACTTTCACAATTTTGGTAGTTCCGCAGATTGCAATTCTCGGTGGTTGTGCTGGGCTAAATTGGATGACTCGAAAGAGCCGATTGGCTAACTTCGCATTGCTTCTGCCAACACTTTTTGTCCTATTGCTGACAGGAAAAACAGTGCACTACTATTGCACTGCTTTTACATCTGCTGAGTCAGCGGCAACATACGGGCTTCCAATCATTCTCTTCTGGTCTTGGATGGCCCAAGTAGTTGTAGTCGGGATAACCGCTGGTGTACTTGTAGTGACTCAACGTAATCAAATTGGAAACGAGTCAAAAAGTGTCAGTCTGCTGGCTATCGGTTTAATCGCGTTGCCTCCTTTCGCGTTCGGCCTATTGATGATGGCAGAGAGTGTGATGAGGTCAATGAATCGCTAGTTTAGCGAGCTAATTCGAAATCCATTTGCGACGAACCAACGACTTATGGTCTGCTGCAGAGGGCTGTCTCGTCACAGAAAGTCAAATTACCTTTCCTGCGTTCAGCGTGAAACGCCGGCGCACCCCAGCCTGCATTTTTGCACGGTTCTGGCGGTACCCCTTATCCGCGCCTATCTGCGTCCATTGGCGTTCCCTATTTCAGAACTACCCTTTAGACTTGTTTTCATGCCAACGAACGATTCTTCCACAAAAATCTCGCCCGGCCCCGCAGAATGGCAGCGGAGGTGGTACGAAATTATTTTCGAGGCTGAGTCGCCGGCGGGTAAGGCGTTTGATGTTGGGTTGTTGGTGGTGATCTTGGTAAGTATTGCCGTGGTGATGCTCGAAAGTCTGCCTGACCTAGAGCTGGAAAAGATGCACCCGCAGCTGATCGGTTGGCTGCACTCGATCGAATGGGCGATCACGCTACTGTTTAGCGTCGAGTTTGTTATGCGACTAGCATGCGTTGCGAAACCTTCGCGATACGTGTGGAGTTTTTTCGGAATTGTTGATCTGTTGGCGCTGCTGCCGACGTATCTGGGGCTGTTTTTTCGTGGTACGCATGTCTTGGCGACGGTCCGTACACTGCGATTGCTACGCGTCTTTCGTATTTTCAAAATGGGGCAGCACGTCGCCGAAGCCAACACGTTGTTGAGTGCGCTCAAAAGAGCCTGGACCAAGATCACGGTCTTTTTGTCAGTGATTTTTTGTGCGATTGTGATTTTGGGAACGGTGATGTATCTGATCGAACGTGACGCGGGGAGCGGTTTTGATAGTATTCCGCGCAGTATTTATTGGGCAATCGTCACGATGACGACCGTCGGCTACGGCGACATCGCTCCCGAAACGCTCGCCGGCCAAACGCTCGCTGCGATGGTCATGCTATTTGGCTACGCGATTATTATTGTACCTACAGGCATTTTTACTGCCGAAGTGATGTCGCAAGGTGGCCCAGCGGGCGAGTCACGTGTCTGCCCAAGTTGTTCGTGTGAAGATCATGTTCACTCTGCAAAGTATTGCGGCAATTGTGGCGCGGCCTTGTCCTAAGGCGAACGGCCGTTGAGAATTTACCAACCTCAACTGGATATGTTCATTTTGCTATTGTGCGTAGTTTTGAATCAAAAAAATACGACGAGCACGATGTAAAAAGTTTTACCACAGAGGACGCAGAGGATCGCAGAGAAAAGTGAATGAGGCCAGTTCACAAAAATCTCTCTGCGTAACTCCGCGTCCTCTGTGGTGATTTCTTTCCTGGTTATTACAGGGCGTATTTACCCGTAGGATAGGCTTCCAGCCTGTCGGTCAAAGCACCACGGACAGGCTGGAAGCCTATCCTACGGTAAATTCTCAACTGCCGCTCTCCTAAAGATGCTAGTAACCAAAAAGAGGCCGCCAACGCCTGTGGTTGGACGGCCTTTTAATGATCAAGGGGCATTGATCTGGAGAAACGATGGTGTTAGCGACGCCGGCCTGCGACGAATGTGAGTAGGCTACTTAGGCCGAGGAGCAAGGTCGTTGGCTCGGGTACAGCAGCGTAGCCGAAATCATCAATCGAATTTAGAGGCCATTGCTGTCAGAGCCACTTGGGATAGCCGCAGAAATGAATTTCCTGGCCCAGCATTTCGGTCTGCACATGGTCGAGTTGGATAGCAGCCGACATTTTCTCGAGACCTGTCCCGGCGATCGGCGTGGCAGCGAGCTTTCCGCCGACCAGTTTGGGCGCTACGAAGGCGTGGACTTCGTCGATTTCATGGAGATCG
>JAJDEE010000358.1 GCA_029259975.1 Planctomycetota bacterium | reverse complement strand
GCCTCAAAAGGTGGGTAAACCTGCTGGCGAGGAATGCTTATCGCAATATCAAAGTCGCTTTCGCCAGCAGAACTACCCACCCTACAAAATCCTAAAGGTTTCGCCTAAAGGCGAGGGTTTTAGACCCATCGCAAGGACAATTAAAACTTGTGAATTCACGTTGCCACCAAATAAGAATGACGATCCACAAACTTCCAAAGAACTATGACTGAGCAATCGAATACCATCGCAGAATTAGACGCCGCTGGCGTCAAGCAATCAAACCCACAGCTGGTTCGTGAGGGCTTGCAGCAGGTGAGTGTTGTGGTGCCGCTGTTCAATGAGGCGGCTTGTGTTACGCCGTTGATGGATATGCTGGTCGATCTCGACGTCGAGTTGGCTACTGACTACAGCTTTGAATTCCTGCTCGTCGATGATGGCAGCTCTGACACGACGGCCCGTTTGCTCAGTGAAGCGATCCTCGATCGGCCGAATTTTCGTCTGATTTCGCACCAAAAAAACCGAGGTATCGCTGCGGCGATTCACACCGGCGTGCGTCAGGCGTCGAGTGAAGTGGTGGTTTCGATTGACGCGGATGGTTCGTACGACGCCCTGTTGATTCGGCAGATGGTGCCGCTCTTGACGCCCAATATCGATATGGTGACCGCTTCTCCGTATCATCCGCAAGGCGCCGTCGAGAATGTACCGTTGTGGAGGTTGTGGCTTTCGCAGCGAGCCTCAGGACTGTATCGGCTTGCGCTACGGCAGAAGTTGCATTGCTACACAAGCTGTTTCCGAGTTTACCGGCGGAGTAAAACAGTGGATTTGGAGCCAGAGAATGCTGGCTTTGTCGGCGTCGCCGAGCTAGCATGGAGACTCGACCGGCAGGGATCGCAAATCGTCGAATGCCCCGCTACTCTGAGAACACGTGTGGCCGGTCATTCTAAAATGCGAGTCTTTCGATCCGCAATGCGTCATCTGCATTTAGTTTTGCAGATTTGGCGAGACCGCATCCGTTGTCGCCTGACAGGCAATCAGCAGATGTAATGTAATAATTAAATCTACTATGCTGTAATTTGAATACCCCTAACGATATATTTGAACTGTAACGAAAAGCGAGACCTTCCGAATGGCTGCCAATACCGCTGATAAAATTGAGTTGATACAGCTCCCCTCCGATCAGGATTCCACGGGCCGCGAGCTGGGCGACGATGAAATGGTGAAGCTTGCCACTGCAATCGACAGTGGCACGCTGACCAGCACGAAGGGGCAGTTTGTCAAAGAGCTAGAGACTCGATTCGCTTCCTATCTGGGCGCTAAGCATGCCTACGCCTGCTCCTCTGGTACGGCAGCTCTTCACACAGCAATTGCAGCCATCGACCCCGAGCCAGGTGACGAGATCGTCACCACATCGATCACTGACATGGGGGCACTCACCCCAATACTTTATCAAGCGGCGATTCCGGTTTTTGCCGACGTCGATCCGAAAACCTATAATCTGACTCCCGAGTCGATCGAAGCTGTTCTCAGCCCGCGTACCAAGGCGATCATGGTGACGCATTTGTTTGGCAACCCGGCACGGATGAACGAGATTATGGAGTTGGCGCGGACGCGCAACATCCCCGTGATCGAGGATTGTGCTCAGGCATACGGAGCCGAAATCAATGGCAAAAAAGTCGGCACCTTTGGCGACATTGGCTGCTTCAGCTTACAACAAGGCAAGCACATCACTACCGGCGAAGGCGGAATTGTTGCCTCGGATAGCGCTGATTATGCTCGCCGGATGTTCTTGTTCATCAACAAGGCTTGGGGCTATGGCGACACGAACCCCGATCACTACTTCTTGGCGCTGAATTATCGCATGAACGAGCTGACGGGCGCCGTGGCGGCGGCTCAACTCGAAAAGCTCGAAGAATTTGTCCGGCGTCGCATCGCGATTGCGGAGCAGATGACCGCCGGGTTGAGCGGAATCGCAGGTATCAAGACGCCTGCCGTCGACAGCGAGTGTGTGCACACTTATTGGAAGTATTGTTTACAAGTGGATTCTGCGGCGTTCGAGGGAGGGCTAGATGCGTTGGCGAAAGGACTTCGTGAGCGAAACATTTTCTGTGCTCCTCGCTACATCCAAAAACCTGCCTTCGAGTGTCAGGTAATCCGAGAGCAACGGACTTTCGGCGACAGCCGGTTTCCATTCACTTTGGCACGACCCGAGGCGGTCGACTACAGCCGCGAAAAATTTACTGGCACGTACGATGCTCTAGCGACGGTGCTCGTTTTGCCGCTCAACGAGCGCTACAGCAGCGAGCATGTGCGTTACGTTGTTGAATCGATTTGTAACGTAGCCAAAAATCTACAGAAAGCTTCGTCATGAGCAAAGATTCCCCAGTACGTTTTGGAATTGTTGGTGCGGGTGCAATTGCCCAGGCCTACGCCCAGGCATTTGGACAGTCCGACGAAGTCGAGCTGTGCGCAGTTGCCGATAACCGATCTGAGGCTGCCGAAGCAATGGCGGAAGCAAACGGTTGCGCTGCCTATGAGTCAGCAGAGCCGATGGTAGACGCTGCGGACCTTGATGCAGTGATTGTATGCACACCACCAGCAACGCATCGCGACGTTTGTTGCGATTTGCTCTCACGAGGCATTCACGTCCTCTGCGAAAAACCGCTGTCGATCGATTCGGTCAAGGCACACGAAATGGTCGCTGCTGCCGATGAAAACAAGGTCGTGTTTACGATGGCTTCCAAATTTCGCTACGTGGCAGATGTCACTTCGGCAAAGGCCTTGGTCGAATCCGGTGTGATTGGCGAAGTGGTTATGTTCGAGAATGTGTTCACAGGCCATGTTGATATGTCACAGCGTTGGAATTCCAATCCGAAAATTTCCGGTGGCGGTGTACTTATCGACAATGGCACCCACTCGGTCGATATCTCTCGCTATTTCCTGGGTGGACTCAAGGAAGTTCAAGTGATGGAAGGTAACCGTGTGCAAGACCTGGACGTCGAGGATACGGTGCGAATGTTTGTTCGCAGCGAGCAAGGTGTCCTTGCCAGTATTGATCTTTCTTGGAGTGTTAGCAAAGAGCAGCCGTACTTCATCGCGATTTATGGCAGTGCGGGGACTCTGCTGGTGGGATGGCAAGAGTCGAAGTATCGCCGGTCATGCGATACCGAGTGGAACGTTTTTGGTCAGGGCTACGACAAGGTTGACGCGTTCAAACGCCAGCTCGAAAACTTTGCCGCTGCAATTCAAGGCACAGACAAGCTGCTGGTCACACCAGAGGATGCATTGGCCTCGGTCGAGGTGATCGAAGCTGCCTATCGCGCGATGCAACAAGGGGCTTGGGAGCCTATCGGTGCAGTCGAGCAGGTGTCTTCTGCGGTCTCTTAGAGACGTTCCCTGATTGAGAGTACCAAAGTTTCTCCGCCTAGGGGCGTAGTTAGTTTTATTGCGAGTAGTTATGTCTTCAGAAATTCGCATTCATCCGACTGCCATTGTCGAAGACGGCGTTCTGCTGGGCGCTGGTACATCGGTTTGGGATAATGTGCATATTCGTCACGGGGCGCAGCTCGGCGAAGATTGCTCTGTGGGCGGCAAGACGTACATCGCCTACGATGTGCGTATCGGCAACCGTGTTAAAATTAACGCGATGGTCTACATCTGTTATGGTGTTACCCTTGAAGATGGTGTGATGATCAGCGCAGGCACTATCTTTACCAACGATCAGTACCCGCGCGCAACGACGCCCGACCTGACACAGTTGCGATCTTCGGCCCCCGACGAAGAAACCCGCGAGACGTTTGTTCGCGAGGGAGCGACCCTCGGCGCT
>JAJDEE010000357.1 GCA_029259975.1 Planctomycetota bacterium | reverse complement strand
GTACCCGCCCGAGTTGATAACTTGGTCGGCGATACTCGGCCCGCCGTGCAGCAAGTCGAGCGCTTGGCCCGCCGCCATCTCGGCGTTGAGATCGATCAACGAGATCTCGCGGACGATGCCACCCATTTGTAAGGCGTACCCCGCGCAAGAGCCAACTAAGCCGCCACCGCCAATGATGCTTACTTTCATGATGTTTTACCGGGTAAAAAGCATTTCTCCACCGAACCGCATCCTGACGGTCGCGGTGCGGTGGATTTGTGAAATTGTTGCATTGAAGTTTTGAAATCGTCTTCGTATTGTGGCAAGGCTGCCGCGACTAGCTTTTTTGCAAGGCGGCCAGCACTTGATTGGTGATATTCTTGATGAGTGCCTCTTGATCGGGAGTTGCAGACGACGGCGTGTTGGTGTTGGCACCGCTGTCGAGCATGGGTGGCGGCGAGGGAAAGCCTCGACGCTCGACGCCTGCTCCTTGCCAGCTGTCGCGAAAGATGTCGTTGGCGCAGATGTCGCAATTCTCGAACTCCTGCTTGAGTCGCGGGTCGTCGAAGCCCCATTTTTGTTTGAGGTCGAGAAGCTCTTGTGTTTCTTGTTTGCTGAGATACTCGATGTTGCCGACCTGCTTGGCCAGAATCAAAATCCGACAGTACGCGTCCAGAATCTCCGTCCACCAGTACGCCCGCTCGACGGTCTCGCCGTAGCTGACGGTGCCATGGTTCGCCAGGACGATCACATTGGTATTCTGCACAAAAGGAAGAATGGTCTCGGCAAATTGTTTTCCGCCGGGCGTTTCGTACTTGGTGATCGGCACATCGCCTAAAAAGACCTCGACCTCGGGCAACACACATTGCGGAATCGGTTCGCGGGCTACGGCAAACGCGGTGGCATGAGGCGGATGGCAATGTACGACGCTTTTCACTTCGGGCCGTGCCTTCATGATTTCGATATGCAGCAACGCCTCGCTCGATCGTTTTTTGCTACCAGCGATTTGGTTGCCATCCATATCGACGGTGCAAATGTCTTCGGGCTTCAGGAAACCCTTGGAGTGCATTGTCGGTGTGCAGAGCACTTCATGCTCGTTAATTCGATAAGTGATGTTACCATCGTTAGCGGCGGCGAAGCCTTTTTTGTAAATGCGATCGCCAATTTCGCAAATCTCTTGCTTCATACGGTGAATGTTCATTGTGGTGTACCTTTATTGTTGCGTTACGTTGTTTAGCTGACAAAGTTTAGGGAATCGAGGATGGCGGCGTTGTAGGCGTCGACCGGTTTGATCTTGGGGCGAAACGGCTGCGAGGCCTCGCCACTTTCGCTCAGTGCGATAAGCGATCCGTCGCCGGCGCCCAGTTCGTCCCACAACACGAGAGTTTCTCCTGTTGGCTCGCTTTCAGACTGCAGTTCTTCGAGTGAAAGCGGCACAGCCAACCTGAGACGTGCACCTTCGAAGCTGGGCAGACTGCGTCCGAGTACGACATTTCCGAGTATTTTGGCAATTCTCATCGGTTACGGCTCCTTAGTTGCTCGTGCCACGAACTAAAATAATTTGACGGTCGCGCAGCAGATCGACGACTGCCGGTGTGACGACTGCGCGGGTTGCGACTTCGACTTGCGAGATGCCTGCGAGCTTGCCTCGTAATGTTTCGGTAGTCACGAGCCGATCGCCAATCGTCAATCGTGCCGCGACCACCGCCACCTGGCTGCCGCCAACGGACGACGCTTGTAGCCGTCGGACGACTTCGCGAACGATCCATTCGAGTTGTGCTTGGCTGAGTTTCATACGTCGCGAATTCCTACAACGGTCCAGCGTACGGGCGTCGTGTCGCAGTCAACTGCTTCGCGTGCGGCGCTGCCATCGCTTGTGATGACGACCTCGGTGCCCGCGCCGGCGCCAAAAGTGTCGATTGCAAGCACTGGATCGCCGTCGGGTGTTGTGCCGTCAGGTCCGTACGCCTGCACCAGCAGCATCCGCTGTCCGTCGAGCGACGGATGCTTTAGCGTGGCAGTGGCAGTGGCTACGACTTTGGCGTGGAGCATTTTTTCTGTATCTTTTAGGTTTCTGTATCTTTTAGGTCGTCGGCTTGGAGTGTGAAAACGCTGCTTCAATCTCGGCCGAGGATGTGTAGATCGTCGACCAACGAGCAGCGTCGCTCGCGGGTAAAGCTGAGCGGTGTCGTGACCCCTTCGCCGGTCGGCGTGGCGATGGAGAACGAAAGGTAACCTTCGCCGCCCAAACCAAGCGCCGCCATGCAAGGGCCGTTCTTTACAAAAAGTGTCGTATCAAGCGCGCGGCCCATCTTGGTCATGTTGCGCACGTTGTTGGTGTGGATGATCGCGGTGTGTCGGAAGCCATGCTCGTAGTACTTCGCCTTGGCAATTGCTTCGTCGATGTCGCGACAGCGTACGAAAGGCAGGAAGGGCATCATCTGTTCGACGGGGACAAAAGGATTGCTCTCGTCAGTTTCGCCAAACAGTAGCTCAGTGTCGGCAGCAACTTCGCGACCTGCCGCGCGGGCGAGGACGGCGGCGTCTTGGCCGATGAAATCTTTGGCAGCGACTTCGTGGCGGTGTTCGCCTTCGCCAACGGTGGTGATGGCCACAGCAGTTAGGCGGTCGATCTCGGCAGTAGTCAATCGCACAGCGCCGTTACGTTCCATTGCCGACATCATTTCGTCGAAAGCAGCTTCAACGCAAAAAACTTCTTTTTCCGAGATGCAAAGCAGGTTGTTGTCGTACGCGGCGCCTTGAATGATCGCACGAGCGGCACGGTCGTAATCGGCAGTTTCGTCGACGACCACAGGCGGATTGCCCGGCCCCGCGACGATAGCCCGTTTGCCACTGTTGAGTGCAGCACGTGCCACCGCAGGTCCGCCTGTGACGCAAATGCAAGCAATCCCTCGATGTGCAAACAGTGCGTTGGCCGTCTCTAAGGTTGGCTCAGCGATTACACAGATCAAATTGTCGATGCCCAAGTCGGCCGCAATCGCCTCGTTGAAACGTCGTACGCCCTCGACCGCCACGCGACGACCGCTTGGGTGAGGGTTTACGACTAGCGTATTACCTCCAGCGATCATGCTCACCGCATTGCCGGTGATCGTAGGCAGCGAATGCGTCACTGGCGTGATCGCGCCAATCACGCCGAACGGTGCTCGTTCGATAACCGCCAGTCCGTGGTCGCCGCTGTAGACGTCGGATTTCAGGAACTCGACGCCAGGTGTCTTCTCGCCCAACGTGCGTAGCTTAGCGATTTTGTGTTCGAGCCGACCGATTTTGGTTTCTTCCATCTCCATCGTGCCCAGCTCGACAGCTTGGTCGATCGAGATACGGCGAATGTGGTCGATGATTCGCTTACGATCTTCGATCGTGCGACGGCTAAGCTGCTCGAAGGCTTCGCCAGCGGCGGCAACCGCTTGGTCCACACAGGTAAACACACCGTGGCGACCGTTTGAGCCGTTGGTGCTTGTCGCGCCGTTCGTTGAGGCATCCGGAATTTTGCCGACCTCGGCTAAAACTTGCTGAACAACGTTGCGTATTGTGGTTTCGTTAAACTGCATGGGAGTCTATCTCGGGTGGTTATTCTTGGTGGTCGAAGACGCAGGTTTGCTCGACGTCGACACGGTCGACAATTCCCACGACGACTGTATCGATGGGCAGGCTTTTGGTCTCGGGAGTTAGGCGAGCACTCGACCCTTGGGTGATGAGCACCATTTCGCCCTCGCCGGCGCCGAGCGAGTCGACCGCGACAAACGTGCGGCCGGCGCTGACGAGCTTCTGACGGTTCTTGGTATCAAGGCGATAAGGCTCGACGAGCAACAGTTTGTGTCCGCGCAGCGCTTCGACCTTTTGTGTCGAGACCAGCGAACCGATCACTTTGGCGAGAAACATTTGCTGTACCTCGGGGCGTGGATAGGGTGAATTACGATTGTTCCAACAGTTGTTTTGTCTGCCGAGCCACGATCAGTTCCTCGTTGGTCGGCACGATCCAAATTTGCGTCTTGCTCTCGTCGGCGTGTAGGGCCGACTCCGTACAGGCGGTGTCGTTTTTTGTTTTGTCCAGCACGATTCCTAGCTCGTCGAGCCTGTCGCAAACAGCCTGCCGGATCGTGACGCTGTTTTCGCCAACGCCACCGGTAAACGCGAGGACATCCACGCCACCTAGCTCGACCAGGAATGCGCCCAAGTAATGACGCACGCTGCTGGTGTAGACGTCCAGTGCAAGCTTCGCTCGCTCGTCACCGCTTGCAGCCGCAGCAGTAAGGTCGCGAATATCGCCACTGGTGCCACTGAGACCTAATAACCCGCTCTCCTCTGCAAGCATTTCCAACACCGCGTCGAGCGTTTTGCCGGTCCGCTCCATCACCACAGGTAAAGCAAACGGATCAAAATCGCCCACGCGATTA
Organism: Planctomycetota bacterium; assembly: GCA_029259975.1. Classification (GTDB taxonomy): domain Bacteria; phylum Planctomycetota; class Planctomycetia; order Pirellulales; family Lacipirellulaceae; genus Bythopirellula. The sequence goes on along the minus strand of JAJDEE010000357.1, from coordinate 1,437 downwards.
TTTTGTGGCAGGCCCGACTGAGGGCTCATGCCCATCGACGTTGCCACGCTTTGCCCGTCGCGAATTGCACACACGCTGCTCGAACCACCGAGGTGGCAAGAAATAATGCGTAGCCCTTCGCTGCCCAAAAGCTCTGCTGTCCGCTCGGCAACATACCGATGGCTCGCGCCGTGGAACCCCCAACGACGTACACCCAACGAATCGGCCCAGTCTAGCGGCACCGCGTAATGTTGGAGTCGAGCAGGAATCGTTTGGTGAAATCCTGTTTCGAACGCAGCCACTAGCGGCACCTGTGGCAGCTGCTCGCGTAGCTGCCGCATTGCGGCGACGTAAGGCGGATTGTGAGCTGGCGCGACTTGGGATATTTCTTCCATCGCGGCCAGCACTTCTTCGCTAACGTAGGTGACGCCACCAGCACGACCTCCGTGAACGGCTTTCAGTCCGATCGCCGCGACTTCATCGGTCGAGGCCAAGCAGCCGGTCTCGGGATCGGTCAGTTGTGCAAAACATTGCTCCACAGCAGCCGCATGGTCGGGTGCGACGACCGTTTGCTCTTGCCGCTGCGTCCCGATTTCGACGAACGCTTGGCTTTCGTCAGCGCCGATTCGCTCGACACCGCCGCGCGCAAGCTGCCGTTCGTCCGACATGTCGAACAAGCGGTACTTGAAACTGGTGGAGCCGAGATTGGCAACGAGAACCTTCATGGCATCTATCGTGCAAAACTGAGGAAACAAGAACCGAACCGACTAGCTGAGGTAGGCCTTCACCACGGCATCGGAAGGACGAGCGATGATGTGGCTGGAAATCAGCTCACCGATTTGGCTCGCCGCCGATGCGCCTGCTTCGACTGCCGCGCGGACACTACCGACGTCGCCGCTCACGATGGTCGTGACCAAGCCGCCGCCTAGGTTCACTCGCTTTTCAATCTTCACGCTGGCCGCCTTGACCATCGCGTCGGTTGCCTCGACCAGCGGCACGATGCCTTTGGTCTCTACTAATCCAATTGCTTGTTGCATTTGATTTTCTTTCTTCAGAGGTGTGTGGAATATTTTTGTTTGCTAAACGCAGTCACCATCGAGCGGTGATCTGCTAGTCCTTGCTAAGCATCTAGTCCTTGCTAAGCACAACGTCAACGTCTTCGTGCGGTCGCGGAATGACCTGGACGCTTACCACTTCGCCAATCCGGCCCGCCGCTGCCGCGCCCGCATCGGTCGCTGCTTTGACAGCCGCCACGTCGCCGGTCACAAACACCGCAGCCAAGCCTGCGCCAACTTTTTCCCAAGTCATGAACTCGACGTTGGCCGCCTTGAGCATTGCGTCGGTCGCTTCGACCAACGGCACAAATCCTTTGGTCTCGATCATGCCGAGCGCCTCGATTGCTTTTGCCATTTTTTCCCTCGTTTTAAAAATTAAAAATCTGCGTTCCTTCGAGCTAGG
>JAJDEE010000356.1 GCA_029259975.1 Planctomycetota bacterium | reverse complement strand
GCTCGGGGCGGCCCTTTCGTGGATCGGCGGGAACGGCCCGTAATTTGCCAGCGACGCGGAACATGCCGCTTGAGTAATCGGTGTTCAAGCCATCGATGAACTGAATCAGCATTTTATCGTAGTACTTCACGGTCGAGATATCACCGAAACAACATTCGTTGCTATCTCGTACCAGCAAAAAGCGACTAATGTTGCGAGTCACCGGATTTCCCGTTTTAGAAACATGGGTGGAGGGGCGCATGTAACCTTTGATAAAAACCTGCTGGCCCTCCAATTTCGTCACATCTCGAGGAACGAGTTCTCTTCCCTTGAGTTCCACTTCGTCTGGCCGTAATCGGTGGAATGATATTCGCTGGTAACCTGGCGGAACTTCGGTAGCATGGACATAACTGGCATAGCTGAGTCCGCCAACCAAGCCAAGTGCCGACATCACCATACCAGCAACCGATGCGTTGAAACCGCCGAGTTGGTCGGGCATCTCGCGGATTTTTTTCAACGCGATAAATCCGCAAATCAGTCCCACAATCGGAACTGGACAGAGCATCAAACAGGCTTGCAAACTGGTGTTGCCTGCCAGAAAAGTCAGCGAAGAGACCAAGCCAAACAATACCGAGGCAATCGCCGCAGTGCTGAGCGGACGATACATGAATTCGTCGTCCTGGTCGTCGTCGGTCGGATTGGAATCGAGAATTGCTTCGCTAGTAGACATGTTGTTGATGCTGGTTGCTTGAAGTCGAAAATCAGGAATTGTTGGAGCGAACATCAGCTCCGCGGAGTAGTAAGGCAAAGACGCCAAACAAAAACAGCCCGGCAATCAAAGGCCCGCCGATTAGCAATACGCGGCTAGGCCCTGGTAGGGTCTCAGGCTCTTCGACTTCGGCGGGAGCCGATGCCGTCGCAGAAGGCTTTTCGTCCGTCAAGTTAGTCGTTTCTGTTGTTTTTGGTGCCGACGATTCGTCTGCTCCTGTTGCTTCATCGGCGGTAAGAGTCGGCGTTGCGTCGAGATCATTCTTTTCTGAAGCACTCACTTCTGGATCACTCTCTTTGGCTGTTTTTTTCTTCTTCGCGGCTCGTGCTAACAATCCGAACGCCATATAGCTTCGCGCCCGTTTGACGCCTTTGGGGTCGAGTTTCTCTAGCTCTGCCAGGGCGGTTTCGGCCTGTGTGCTGATTTCAGCCGGCTGCTCGGTCGCGGCGAGCAGATAGGCGATCACCGGCTGGCGTACCCAGGCGTCGTCTGCCGAGTTTTTGAACATCGTGACCAGCTGGTCAAGTACGCTCCAATCTTCCCAGCGCGCTAGGTCAGGGATCACTTGATCGGCAATGTCGGCGTTGTTTAGGAGCAACCGCACCGACTGCAGGAGTCGTTCTCGCGGTAGGGTATCGGTCTCTTCGCCATGAAATCGTAGCGCCATCACCGCTGCGTAGACATGCGTGTACTCGGCAGCGGGATTCGTTAGGAATCGTTTTTCGATGAGCGGCAGGCCAGCGGGGCCTTTGAGCTTTAGGTAGGCGGCTATCAGTGCGTCGAGGCATTGTTGTTTGCGACGCACGTCGGCCTTTACCAATTCGCTTAGAATGGTCGCACCCAGTGCAGGACCTGCCTGAGCCGAAGCGGCCAATGTTGCTGCGATACCGGGTTTCATTTGCTGGTAGTTATAATGCAACAACGATTCCAAAAAGTCGATGTCCTCCGCCTTGCCACAGATGCCGAGCATCGTCAGATACAGCCGTCGGCGTGTCGGACCGACTTGCGAGTCTTCGATCCAACCGATCAACTCCTGACGATCGATCTGGTCGCTAACCGCCGAGACGCTCTCGTACGGTGCCCGTCCAAACTCGTCGTAAGCGTCTTGCGCTAGTAGTGGGTCTTCGTCTTCCAGGTAATCCAGGAAAAATGAAAGCCGCTGCGGACCCTCTTCTGGTAAGGAGCCTAACGTTTTGATGTACGTACTACCCCGTGCTGTTAAAAGCAGCGGTGTCGACCAGTCGATGCGTTTTCCGGTGAGGCCGCTAATCATGAATATTTTTTTCGGTGCCTCGTCGCTGCCGGAACTGCTATCTGGTCCGCTGCCAAAATACACGACCTTAATCGTGCTACCTTGGGCCGGCGCCAAGTCGCCAAGGTCGTCACCGTGAATCGTTTCCAAAACTTCAAACTCAGCGGTACCGCTGTCGGGGTCGTCGATATCAAAGCCTACTGGGGCATCGCCGTTCGGATCAATCTCTGGGGGCAACTCGATCAACCGAGCGATCACAGCGACATCGGACCCAGCGATTTCCTGGCTCAGCGTTTGAGAGACCGCGCTGCAGAAAGGGCAACCTTGTGCCACCGGTTGCCAAGTGCTGCAAACCAGCGAGGTTAACAGTATCAATCTGGTGAGTGAAAAGTTCATTTGGATGTTTTGGGCTAAATGACGAATGCCGAAGCTCGAATGACGAAAAATGGGGAGACTGAATTAGGCCTCAACTTCGTCATGGGGCATTTGTCATTCTACTCTTGACGGGCTTACTTCGACAAACCACTATCGCCCACCTCCCAGTGTCCGCCCCACGTCGGTGCGGTAGGCCGTGAGGGCGGGCAAAAATCCTACTAACGATGCAAAAATCAGCAGGCCTGGGATCAGCAGGCTTTCTTGCCGATTAAATTGCCAAAACTTGAGCACGATGCCCGCATGGGCTTCAATCACTGGGCTTACCAACCCGATGACCGCATGTCCAAGCAACACGCCTGCGATACCGCCGAGCAGGGAAAGCAAAATCGACTCGACCAAGATGATGCCCATCACGGCCGTCCGACTAGCTCCCAGGGCACGCATCACGGCGATGTCGTGGCTGCGTTCGCTCATCGAATTGTAGATACTGACCAAAATACTGATGCCAGCCACAATGATGATCAGCAGCGTGAGCACAAAAAGCACAATACGCACCGGGCCAATGATGTTGTCGAGCAATTCTTGCACGACTCGACCCGGCATCACAGCAATCGCGGTGCGATCTTCGCCTTTGTTGATTTCTTTGTCGAGCGTCATCGGGGCAAACTCGTCGGTGCAAAGCACCAGGATCGCCGTCACCTGACGCAGTACATCGGGCAGTCGCTTGAAGCCCCGGTTGGGATCGTCGGGGTCGACCTCGCCCTTCGGTTTGTAGGAATTGGCTATTTCTTCGCTGACTTCTACCGCGGAGTACGAATGGTTATCAAGCAGAAAAAAACCT
>JAJDEE010000355.1 GCA_029259975.1 Planctomycetota bacterium | reverse complement strand
TCGTTTGCCGGACTTGTGGCGAGCTGCGATTTTGTGGCGGCTGGTGGGGCAAATAGCGTGCGACTAGCGACGCGTAAGGGCGTGGGGTAGCTGATGCTTGGTACGTTAGCTGTGACCCTTAACGCAGTTTCCTTGATGTCTTGCGGAACGATACCGGGTGGCGGCTGCAGGGCAGCTTCGCCTTCGCTAGCCAGAACTATCCAGCCGGGACAGCCTGCTTGTGCAAGTGTTGATTCGATCTGTTCGAGCGACGAATCTGCAATGCTCTGTTTCGCCTCGGCGGAGGTCGAGACTTGCGGCGTGTGCGTCCTGGTGACGTGGTGGGGACTCTTGGCATGCCAGATACCGACTAGCGTACTAAGTCCCACGACCATCGCGAACCAGACCGTAGGCCTGTTCAGATTTCCACGCTCGGTTCGTTTCATGCAGCCAACATCCCTGTTTGGCATATTCCAGTTTGGCATCGAAATGATCGTGCACTTGCTTCCTTGCCAGCGCGCAGCCGTACGGAGAGGAGAATCGATCAGTTCCAGTCATGAGAATGAGAGTTTCGCGCACAACCGTCACAGCTTGACACTAGGGTACGTGCTAGCATTGCTGAAATCGGATTCTACGCAGTGGACGCGGGACTACAAGAACCAGTTCCGCAGCCACTTGGGGACGTACTCTCGGTGGCGATTCAGGATGGAACCCCAGATGTCGACACCGTCCTCTTGCAACCGCCTCAACGCACGGAGTGCTTGAGGCTGCTTGATGGCTTCGAATCGGGTGACTAGCAAGGAGCCATCCAATTGTCGTGCGACAGGCAGCGCACTGCGCAGATCTTCGGCCGTAGGCAGGTCGACAAAGATCAATCGGTAATCCATTTTGTATTCAGAGAGCATCTCTTCGACGAATTCTTGCCTGACATGTGCAGGTTGGTCTTCTCCCCACTTACCTCGGCAGAGTAGGTCAAGATTTTCGGACACCTGCTGAGGTTGGCATTCTCGGGGCGAAAGGTCGCCCGATAAAATGTCGTAGAGGCCCGCCTCGTGTGGCAAGTCGAACATGTTTTGCAAGCCAGGCCGCTGTCTGTTCGGTTTGGACCTGACAGCATTGGGCCAGTTGGCATCAATTAACAGAACCCGTCCGCTGTGTTGATCGCTCGCGTGAAGCGCCAAGTTCGCAGCGATCGTGGTTGAGCCAGACTTTCCACGGCAACCGATCACGCCGATTGCCATCGTCTCGTTTGCTTGGCACTTGGCATCGATTCGCCAGAGTATCGACTCGTAAACTTCTTGAGCGAGCTTCGACTTGCATTTCATGGTGGGCAAGGGGTCGCTCGTCATCTGCTGCCAGATGCTTCCAGAGGAAATGGGCGGCGTGCTTGGCTGCGGTGCTATTTGAGATTTCATTGGATTGGAACCTACTAGAACTAGACTTCGATTTTTGAGAACGCAATTTTGAGAACGCAATGGAGAATCAGTATGTGCAAACTCGTGACTACGCAAGCTTACGTTTTCATGGATTGTTTATGCTCTGGAAGGACGCCAAACACGGGCAGCTGTAGCGCCTCTGCGAGTTGTTCTTCTCTGTAAATCAGAGGACTTATTTTTTCGCTTACCAGCACCAACGAGACTACCGAAAAGAACGACAGCATCATGGCAAGGCCGCCGATCAATACTTTACTCGGGCTAACGGGCTTTTCGGCAAGAGTTGCCTCTTGCGCCTTGATGGCATTGGAAATCGCGTTTTTGTCCAGCTCTTCGTCAATGCGTGCTTTTTCAAGTTTTTCGGCATAGCGGAAAAAATTGCTGCGAGCGAGGTTTGCTGTCCGTTTGAGCTGATCAATTTCTAGCTCGTGATCGTTGAGATTTCTTAGGTCGGCGATCACGGTTTCGCGTTGCTCGTTGATTTTATTGTTTTGTGCCACGATACCCGCTAACAGACTTTCTTCCTGCGATAGACTCAGAGCAAGTGAGGTGTGATTGGGATTGATGTCGTTGATCGATTCGTGGCGGTCCACAGATTCTGCATTGAGCATGGCCTTCGCCTCGGCTAGCTGATCTCGCGTCACCTGCAATGAGGGGTGATCGTCGCTGTATTTCGACTGTTGATCAAGCATCAGCACTTGCAGCTCGAAGACCTGTTCTCGTAGCAAGTCGGTCCCCGTGTTTGGCACGGTCGTCTCTGCTGCGACCATGCGTTTTGGCGTAGCTTTGAGCTGCTTGCGGATGTCTGCTACCCGGGCGCGCGTCGAAGCGAGTTGCTGGAGATTGCTGTAAAGGTTCAACTCGATGTTGGCCATGCGAGCTTCCAAGGTGCCCCGTCGTGATTCGATCGAAACCATGCGCAGCTGATTTTTCGCTTGCCGTAGATTGTCGACGGATTTGTCGAGTTGTTGCTTTAGCGAGTCATGTTGCTGCGTGAAAAAATTCTTCGAGCCGTTTGTGCGATGCAGGCGGAGATGTTCGTCGCGATAGACGTCGATCAGTGTTTGAACCACGAGTTGAGCAAGTTCAGGGGTTTCGGCATTGTAGCCAGCAGTGATCAGCGCCGAGTCTTTTTCGGCCTCGACGTACAAGTCGCGCTCGATCGTTATCACTGCCCGCTCGCGGTCCGAGACGGGATCGATAGTTCTGACGAGCAGAATCACTTTGCTGAGGCCCGATTCGATTGTTTCGATCAGAGCGTTGCTTTTTTCCCCGCCAGAACCTCCTTGGCCGAGTACAACATCCGCTCCCAATTTGTCAACAACTTTCTCAATCGTACTTCGGCTCTTGATGGCCTCAATTACAGTAATAATTTCACCGTCTCGGCTGCTACTCTGTACCGCAATAGTATCGCCCGTGGTGGCTGTCGGGTCGAGCTGCACGGTTTCGCGACCTACTTGCAAGAACAATTTTGCTTCGGACTGATACTTGCGAGGAGCAAACCAAATCACGAGAGCAGCGAGGCCAAGAATCAGCAGCGGAACAAAAGCTACTTTTTTCTTGTTTCGAAACATCGCTGTAACAAAGTCGTTAATTCCATAAGAGGGCATGCCGATAGGCTGCATGGAGTTGTTCATCAGGAAGCTCAAAACTAGAAGTGAATATGTGATACAGCTGCTGCCGAAGCGGGCGGAGCCACACTCAGACTAACACAACTTCCCCACCAGTAAGGGAGGAAGAAACCTACAACCTCCATATTAGTCAGCAATGGGCTATTTCGCATGCCTTGCGAGGCGAAAAATGGGGATCAGCACCATTGAATCGCCGAAATGCTACAAAAAGCCGTAAGAATGGGTAGCGTTCGTCAATAGGCCCGCATCTTTTTGGGATCCCTGCTAGGCAGGGCCGAACTCCGTTTTGACAAAACACCACGGCGGCTCCGTCAATCTTGGGCTGTCGCAGTTCTTTCATAACCGTCGGCTGGGAGTGCTTAACTACTGTGTTCGGAATGGGAGGACTGGTGCCAAAGCTGGTGGGCGCTCTACTGATCGTTAGCTTTAGGAAAGTCCTTTAACTCCTCGGGAGTGATCTCTTGGATACTCAGGTCGGCGTAGATGACGTGGTATTTTTCGGCGTCTGTGGGTTTGTACCAGAGGATGGGGCGGTCTGGTGTCCCCAACTTGATGCCAGCGCCTGCGTAGTGAGGATCGTTCTCAGGCTTGAGCATCATGTAGAACGTGATGCCCTGCATTCGTTTCTGTATGAGCGGTATCCGTTTTTTCATCTGTTCTTGCATAAGTGACGACGTGGCCTTCGTGAATTCGGCCATCATAGCAGGCGGAATTTCCTTGCCATACTTTGCTTTAAGTTTTTCCTTACCGCCGTACTTAGCTGCAATTTTATCCATCGCAGCGTTCATCTTATCTTGAGTCCGCTTATCCATTTCTGTCTCAATCCCAGCCATCAGTGGCTCCATAACCTCCTTGTTCATCCCGAGCTTTGCCGGAAATTGGCCCTTGCCCTGCTCGGCAAGCGTACGCAAGGTGCGGAGGAGGTCTTCCTCCAAGGGCATCGTCACCTCCATCGCTTGAGTCGAATAGCCCGCGGGCGGTTCGAGACTGAACAACGACGGGTCCAAGTCGACGTTGTAGCGAAAATTGTTCATCACCATACGGACGCCGGTCATCATGTCCATGACGACCTCTACGCGAATCGGCCAAGCCGTTTCGGGATCAGCCCAAAGAGTCATGTCCATCATGTTGGTTTGGGTTCGGAAACCAACTGCCATGCGTCCGTTGATTTCTTTCTTGCCGAGCCTCTCGGCCTTCTCGCCTGTACCGCTACTCCCCTCGCGGACAAGCCGACGCACCGTCTCGAACACATCGGCCGATGCGTCCTTGGGTAACTTGCCGGTCTTCTTCATCTCCTCCTGCATCTTCTTCATGTCCATCGCCACGGCGAGATTTTGATTGGGCATAAGCGTAATGCTCTTTCCCGTTTGACCGTCGACAATCGTGACATGGTTCATCGTGATCTTGGCAGAATCGACCGAAATCTCCATGCGCTGGTGCGACGGCGCAAGAAAGAATCCTTTTCCGGTCGCAGTCGCAGGCGGCTGGCCCTTTTCTCCCTTCGCTTCCGAAGTCATATCGAAAGTCGCACTTCGGAGGCTATCCAATGCTTCGGCGACATTCGCCAAGGCGATGCTGGTAAAGGCACCCCCAGAAAACGTCCAAGCAAAGAAACTTCCAAGAGTCAAAAGAACGGTGGCAGCTACAGCCATTTTAGTGATGGATTTCATCGCAAGAGTCCTTTTCTTAAGAGTCGACGTGCTTGGTTGTGGAGCAGTCTTTTCCAAGGTTGCAATCAGTTTGGTTACGTCTTCCGGCGAAGGGCCGTTGGGAACGGTCGTTTGCCGCAGCGCATTGACGGCCAGCTGGAGCTGGTCGTCTTGGTTTAGATTTTGATGATCGCTCATCGCTAATGGCCTTGGTCAAGTTTTTTCGGTTCAAGCTGCACCGAAGCGAGCAGTCCTTGCAAATGCTTCCGAGCGCGGTGAAGCAGGACGCCGACGGTGTTGGTATCAAGTTCCAACCGCCCAGCGATCTGCCGGTAACTCATCTCGTCGAACGAACAGAGGCAAAACACCTCGGCCTGCTGCGGAGGCAGCTGAGTCAACGCTGCCCGCAAACGGTCAGCTAACTCGACTGCCTCTGCCCGCTGGACTGGGCTGGGATCGACAGCTGGTGTGTTGAGTACGTCTTGCGCCGGCTCAATACGGCTCTTGTCTCGGTATCGGGTTCGCAGCATATCCAAAGCTCGGGCGGTTGCCAGGCGTCTTAACAGGGGTGGCCAATTGCGTACGCCTTCGCGATGGGCAACCTTGAACGCTTCGAGAAAGGTGTTTTGGTAGCAATCTGAAGCATCGGCATAGTTACCCAGCAGCCGATAGGCCGTCAGCCAAGCAACTCGCCCGTGTTTTCGGACAATCGAATTCCAGTCAGTCATCAGCAGATACCTATAGTGAACCGTGGCTCACAGGAGCAGTCGATCGATTGCGGCATTTTATTACAAAATATCCGCGAACTTCTTGGAAAAAGATGACTGCGATAGGGCAAGACGCTAGGGCAAGACGATAGGGACGATAGGGCAAGACATTGTCTAGAATGCAAAAAACCCCGCTCGGGACGAATCCCGGCGGGGTTTTGGCACCATTTCTTATGAAACGGGGCTACGCCGCGAGCGGCGAAGCAAAAAATAAAATTTGGCGATACCTACTTTCGCGAGTGCTCTCACTATCATCGGCTGGGAGTGCTTAACTACTGTGTTCGGAATGGGGACAGGTGTTTCCACTACCATATGTTCGCCAAAAAAAGTACGCAGCAGTGTGAACCACTGCGTACTTGAAATTTGGTAAATACTAGCAAAGAGTTGCCTTTGTCCTTAGCTTACGATCACTTTTTAGTGGCTCCCGTCCCTTACGGTCGGGGTTCGCCATCTAAAAATTGAAAATCAAAAGCGTTGGATAAATGTGGCCAAGCGTTCGTCCATTAGTACCAGTTAGCTGAATGCATTGCTGCACTTACACATCTGGCCTATCAACCTGGTAGTCTTCCAGGGGACTTTCTCCCATTGGGATACAAAACCTAATCTTGGAGAGGGCTTCACGCTTATATGCTTTCAGCGTTTATCCTTTCCGACCTTAGCTACCCTGCCGTGCCGCTAGCGCGACAACAGGAACACCAGAGGGTCGTCCTTCCAAATCCTCTCGTACTAAAGAAGAACCTCCTCAAGTTTTGTGCGCCCACAGTAGATAGGGACCGACCTGTCTCTCGACGGTCTGAACCCAGCTCACGTACCACTTTCATTGGCGAACAGCCAAACCCTTGGGAGCTTCTCCACCCCCAGGATGTGATGAGCCGACATCGAGGTGCCAAACCG